>CAXUES010000130.1:6284-7850 GCA_964250185.1 uncultured Solirubrobacteraceae bacterium
GCCGAGCGCGGCGGGCTACTACGTCGTGCTCACCGACGCCGCCGGGCGGGGCATGTTCTTCGCCCACTGCCGCGCCGGGAGCGTCGCGGTCCGGGCGGGCCAGTCGGTCACCCAGGGCGCACCGCTCTGCGCGGTCGGCGCCACGGGCGACGCCACCGGGCCGCACCTGCACTTCGAGCTGTGGCCGCAGGGCTGGCGCACCTCCGCGGCCTCCAAGCCGGTGGACCCGGCGCCGCAGCTGCGGGCCTGGGAGGGCTAGCTGCGAGGATGCGCGACGCTTGCGCCGCGCCCGCCGTCCCCGTCCCGCGTTGCTGCCCGCCCTCGCCGCAGCGCTCGCGCTCGGCGTCGCGGCGCATCCGGCGCCGGCGAGCGCCCTGCCCGCGCCGGAGCCCGGCGCCCCGGCCGCGACGCGACCGAACATCGTCTTCGTCCTCACCGACGACCTGACGTCGGACCTCCTGCCGTTCATGCCGACGGTCCGCGCGATGCAGCAGGAGGGCACGTCGTTCTCGCGCTACGTCGTCAGCGACTCGCTGTGCTGCTCCTCGCGGGCGAGCATCCTCACCGGACGGTTCCCCCACTCCACCGGTGTGCGCTCCAACGTCTTCCCGACGGGCGGCTGGCGCGTCTTCAAGGCCCGCCGCGAGGAGCGCTCCACCGTCGCCACCGACCTGCAGCGGGCGGGCTACCGCACCGGCCTGCTCGGCAAGTACCTCAACGAGTACCGCACCTCCAGCCGCGTGGTCCCGCCCGGGTGGGACACGTGGGCGGCGACGGCGAAGGGCTACCACAACTACGACTACCGCCTGAACGTCGACGGGCGGGTCGAGCGCTACGGCCATCGGCCGTCGGACTACCTCACCGACGTGCTCGCCGAGCGCGGCGAGGCCTTCCTCGACCGGGCCGCGACCGACCCACGCCCGTTCTTCCTCGAGGTGTCGACCTTCGCCCCCCACGGGCCGGCCACCCCGGCGCCGGGGGATCGCGGCAGCCTCGCCGGCCTGCAGGCGCCGCGGACGGCCTCCTTCGACCAGCCGATCGCCGACGGACCGTCGTGGCTGGCCGGGCGGGAGCCGCTCACCCCGGCGCAGATCGCCCAGCTCGACGAGCGCTTCCAGGCCCGGGCCGAGTCGGTCCTCGCGGTCGACCGGATGCTCGCCCGCCTGCGCGCGCGGCTGGACGCCCTCGGGCTGGCCGACGACACGTACGTGGTGTTCAGCTCCGACAACGGCTTCCACCTGGGCCAGCACCGGCTCATGCCCGGCAAGATGACCGCCTTCGACTCCGACGTGCGCGTGCCGCTCATCGCCACGGGCCCCGGCGTGCCGCACGGCCGCGTGGCCGACGAGCTCGCCCAGAACGTCGACCTGCGCCCGACCTTCGACGAGCTCGCCGGGGCGCCGGTCCTGCGGCGCGTGGAGGGCTCCAGCCTCGCCGACCTGCTGCACGGCACCACGTCGTCGGATCCGCGCACGGCGGCGCTGATCGAGCACCTCGGCCCCGAGCTCACCCCCGCCGACCCCGACTACCAGTCCGCTCCCGGCGGCGACCCGGGCACCGGCTCCT
>CAXUES010000131.1:0-7822 GCA_964250185.1 uncultured Solirubrobacteraceae bacterium
GACAACGCGCCGGGGCGCCTCGACCTCACCGACACGCGGGCCCGGCTGGGCTACGCGCCGACGGGCGGGGTCCACGACCAGTCGCCCTTCCTCGACACGCACTAGACTGCGCGGAATGGCCCAAGCTTCCAAGCCCGCCGGCAAGCGGCGCTCCAGCAAGGACGCACGTCCGCGTCGCAAGGTCAGCCGTGAGCAGGCTGCCGCGATCGACTACCGCGACCCGGAGTCCCTCAAGCCCTACCTGAGCGGCCGCGGACGCATCAAGGCCCGCACGGCGACGGGCCTGTCCCGCGTCGACCAGAGCGCGCTGGCCAAGGCCGTCAAGCGCTCGCGCGAGCTCGCCCTCCTGCCGTACGCCATCCGCGACTCGGCCGAGGGCCGGGGCGAGCGGAGCGAGCGCGGCGGCGACCGCCGGGACCGCTAGTTCCCCCAGCAGTGCCCGGCGGGCAGCCGATGCGGCGCTTCCACGTCACGACGTTCGGCTGCCAGATGAACGAGCACGACTCCGAGCGCATGAAGGGCATGCTGCTCGGGTTGGGCTACGAGGAGGCCGCCGAGCAGGAAGAGGCCGACCTCATCCTCTTCAACACGTGCTCGATCCGCGAGACCGCGGACTCGAAGTTCGTGGCGCGCCTCGGCCACGCCAAGGGCGTCAAGGCGCGCAACCCCGAGGTCGTCATCGGCGTCGGCGGGTGCTGGGCGCAGTCCGTCAAGGACGAGGTCTTCCAGCAGTTCCCGTTCGTGGACGTCGCCTTCGGCCCGGGCCAGGTCCACAAGCTCGCGGAGTTCCTGACGAGCGACTCGCTGACCGCGCAGGGCTACTTCGAGTTCGAGGGCTTCGCGGGCGACCTGCCCGACGCCCGCACCCGGGAGTTCCAGGCCTGGGTGCAGATCTCCGCGGGCTGCAACATGAAGTGCTCCTACTGCATCGTGCCCTCCACGCGCGGCCGCGAGCAGTCGCGGCCCATGGAGGAGCTCGTGGCCGAGGTGGAGCGCCTCGCCGCCGACGGCGTCCGCGAGGTCACGCTGCTCGGGCAGAACGTCAACTCCTGGGGCCGGTCGCTGCGGCCGGCGCCCCGGACCTTCAGCGAGCTGCTGCGAGCGGTCGACGCGCTCGACGGCATCGACCGCATCCGGTACACGTCGCCGCATCCGTCGGACATGAAGGAGGACGTCATCCGCGCCCACGCGGAGCTCGGCGCCCTCTGCGAGCAGATCCACCTCCCGCTGCAGGCCGGCTCCTCGCGGATCCTCAAGGCGATGCGCCGCACGTACTCGCGGGAGCGCTTCCTCGACCGCGTCGCGCTCATCCGCGAGCACGTCCCGGACTGCGCGATCAGCACCGACATCATCGTCGGGTTCCCGGGGGAGACGGAGGCGGACTTCCTCGATACGCTCGCGATCTGCGAGGAGGTCGCCTTCGACTCGGCCTTCACCTTCGTCTACTCGCCGCGCCGCGAGACCGAGGCCGCCCTCATCACGGAGGGGCTCGTGCCCCACGCGGTGAAGGTCGAGCGGATGGAGCGCCTCGTCGAGGTCGTGCAGCGCCGCGCCAAGGAGCGCGCGCAGCGCTTCGTCGGCCGTGACGTCGAGGTGCTCGTCGAGGGTCCGTCGCGCACCGACCCGACGCGGCTGCGCGGCCGCTCCCGCCACGGCAAGGCCGTGAACTTCGAGGGCGTCGCCCGCGCGGGGGAGCTCGCGACGGTCCACGTGACCGGCGCGACCTCGCAGACGCTGCGCGGCGAGGAGCGCCTGCTCGCCCGCCTGGGCGGCTAGCGCGCCACGAACGTCAGGAGGTTCCCGTCGAGGTCGAGCACGTTGACCTCCCGGGTGCCGTGGTCGGTCTGCTGCACGCCGGCACGCGAGACGCGGTGCAGGACGCCCGCGGCCTGCAGCTCGAGGAAGAGCCCGTCGACGTCGGCTGCGGCGATGCGGCAGCTCGCGGTGCCGGCCAGGAAGGACTCGGCACCGGAGCGCACTGGGCGCTCGCGCAGGTCGGCCCGCTCCCGCCAGCGCTCGTCGCCCGCCTGCCAGAGGTGCAGCTCGGCCGCGTCGCGGCGCAGGACGGCGTAGCCGTCGTCGTGGTGGATCGCGGCGAAGCCGAGGCGGTCGTCGTACCAGGCCACCGCCGCCGCGACGTCGCGGGCGGGGAGCGCCGGGATCGCGGTGCCGAGGCCGGCCTCCATGGGCCTGATCCTCGCGCATGGCGTGGGCGCGCGCCAGCCGTTCGCATCCGTCCGACCGCGATGCGAACATGTGTTCGTGCGCTGGGACAACCTGAAGATCGAGAGCGACTCCGGCGCCGTGCCCGGGGCTCCGGGCGGGCCGGGACGGGAGCAGCCGCTGCCGGGCTACGGCGATCCGGCGGTCGTGCGCCGCTTCGACGCGCCCGAGGCGCTGGACATGCGCTTCTACGAGGTGCGCGCGAAGTCGGTGCTCAACAAGGTGCCGGAGCAGTCGCAGATGCCCTTCCGCTGGACGGTCAACCCCTACCGCGGCTGCAGCCACGCCTGCACCTACTGCCTCGACCCCGCCACGCCCGTGCGGCTGGCGGACGGCGCCGAGCGGGCGATCGGCGAGCTCGTGGTCGGCGACCGCGTCGTGGGCACGACGCACGGCCCGGGCGGGCGCCACCTGGTCACCACGACGGTCGAGGCGGTGTGGGAGACGCTGCGCGAGGCCTGGCAGGTCACGCTGGAGGACGGCCGCACGCTCGTGGCCAGCGCCGACCACCGCTTCCTCACGCCCGCCGGGCACCGCTACGTCGCCGGGGACGCCGCGCAGCGGCCGACGCTCGCGGTGGGCCACGTGCTCGTCGCGGCCGACGCGCTGCCCGCGACGGCGCCGGGCAGCCGGGCGGACTTCCACCAGGGGCGGATGCACGCGATGGCGGCGACGGCCCTCGGCGGCGCCCGCCGGATCCACCCCTCGCAGTGGGGCTGGCCCGACGAGCCCTCGCTGGAGTGGCGCCGCGGCTACCTGGCCGGCGCGCTCAAGCCGGCACCGGGCGGGCGCAAGGTCGTCGCGCGGCTCCCCGACGACCGGGCGCTGGCCGAGGCCGTGCGCTCGCTGGAGCTCTTCGGCTTCCACGCGCGGCTGTCGGCCGCCGCGGCCCCCACGGGCCTGCGCACGCTCGCGCTGGAGGGCGACGCGGGGGAGCGGGCGCGGCTGGCCTCCGTGGTGAGCAGGCCGGCGCGCGCCGGTGGCCTGCGGGGCACCGGGCGCGCCCACGAACCGACGCGCGTGACGGCCATCGAGCCGCTCGGGCGGCTGCTCCCGATGGTGGACATCACCACGGGCACAAGCGACTTCGTCGCCGCCGGCGTCATCAGCCACAACTGCTTCGCCCGCCCGACCCACACCTACCTCGACATGGACGCGGGCCGGGACTTCGAGCGGGAGATCGTCGTCAAGGTCAACGCGCCCGAGGTGCTCGCCGCGCAGCTGCGCAAGCCCCGGTGGGCCCGCGAGCACGTCGCCATGGGGACCAACACGGACCCGTACCAGTGGGTCGAGTCGCGCTACCGGCTCATGCCGGGGATCTGGGCTGCGCTGCGCGACACGCGGACGCCGTGCTCGGTGCTGACCAAGTCCCCGCTGCTCCTGCGCGACGTCGAGCTCATGCGCGAGGTCGCCGCGGTCACCGAGATCCACGCGAACCTCTCCGTGCCCACGCTCGACCGCGCGGCCTGGCGCGCCTCGGAGCCGCACACGCCCCACCCGCGGGCGCGGCTGGAGGCGGTGGCCGAGCTCAACCGGCAGGGCATCCCGACCGGGGTGCTCGTCGCACCCCTGATGCCGGGCATCAACGACGACCCGCGGCAGGTGGAGGAGGTGCTGCAGGCGGCCGCCGACGCGGGCGCCCGCGGGGTGTCGGGCATCGGCCTGCACCTGCGGGGCGAGGTGCGCGGGGTCTTCATGGACTGGATGCGCTCCTACCGCCCCGATCTCGTCGCCCACTACGAGGACCTCTACGCGCGAGGGGCCTACCTGCCCACCGACGAGCGCCGGCGGATGACCGACATGCTCTCACGCACGCCACCCGGGGCGCCGTGGATCGGCGCGGGCCGCATCCCGGGCTTCCGCCGCGAGGACGGCAGCGGCGACCCGGCCGACGGGGCCGGGGACCGGACGCTCCGTGGCGTGGCGCCGGCGCGGCGGCCCGGCCCGCGGACGGGAGCGCCGCTGCGGCCCGCGGAGGTGCAGACCGCGCTGTTCTAGGCCACCTCGACGACGACCTTGCCCGTGGCGCCGCGGCCGTCGATGAGCTGCAGCGCCTCGGCGGCGCGCTCGAGCGGGAAGCGCGCGCCGACGACGGGGCGGACGTGGCCCTCGTCGACCAGCCGCTCGATCGCCGCGCCGACCTCGGCGTCGTAGTCGGGCTTGGCCATCGCGTAGGCGCCCCAGCCCGCGCCGATGACCTCGGTGTTGTTGAGCAGCAGGCGGTTGACCTTGACCTGCGGGATCGAGCCCTCGGTGAAGCCGACGACCACGATGCGCCCGCCCTCGCGCAGGGAGCGCAGCGAGTCGGTGAAGCGGTCCCCGCCCACCGGGTCGAGCACGAGGTCGACGCCCCCGCCCGACAGCTCCTTCGCCTCGTCCTTCCACGGCCCGTCGGAGCGGACGACCTCGTCGGCGCCCACCGCCCGGGCCACGCGCTCCTTCTCGTCGGTGGAGACCACGGCGATCGTCCGCGCGCCCAGGCCCTTGGCGACCTGCAGGGTCGCCGTCCCGACGCCGCCCGCGGCGCCGTGGACGAGCACCTGCTCGCCGGCCTGCAGGCGGCCGCGGGTCACCAGCGAGAACCACGCCGTGTGGTAGTTCAGGACGAGGCCCGCGCCCTGCGCGTCGTCGAGGGCGTCGGGCAGCGGGAAGGTCAGGAACGCGGGCGCCACGGCGACCTCGGCCAGGCCGCCGATGACGCAGAACGCCGCGACGCGGTCGCCGGGGCGCACGCCGGCGCCCTCGGGGGCGCTGCGCACGACGCCGGCCACCTCGCTGCCGGGCACGAAGGGGAGGGGCGGCTTGAGCTGGTACTCGCCACGGGTCTGCAGCACCTCGGGGAAGGAGACCCCAGCGGCGTGGACGTCGACGACGACACCCGCGCCCGGCGTGAGCATGTGCGAGGCCTCGGGCTCGGGCAGCTCGGTCAGGGCGAGCGCCGAGGAGGGGCCGGAGAGGTCGGTGATCTGCAGCGCGCGCATGGGCGGGAAGCTACCCGCCGCGGACCTCAGCGCTTGTCGCCCTGCGAGGCGGCCATCTCCACGGCGATGCGCCCCGAGCCGCTGCGCCGGGCCACGCGGGCGGCCAGGCCGGGCGCCACGCCGGCGAACGCCGTGGCCAGGCGCATCCCGGCCGGGGCGACGTCGAGCTCGCCACGGTCCTCGACGATGCCGCGGCGCACCGCCTCGGCGACCGCCTCGGGCGTGGAGGTCCCGACGCCGCGGGGCAGCGCCACGCCGGTGTCGGCGAACATCCCCGCGTCGCTGATGAAGCCCGGGAAGACGACGGACACGCCGACGCCCGTGCCGTGCAGGTCGTCGCGCAGCCCCTGGCCGAAGCCGCGCAGGCCGAACTTCGTCGCGGAGTAGACGGCCGTCCCGCCCTGCCCCGTCTTGCCCGACAGCGACGACATGAGCACGACGTGCCCGCGCCCGCGGGCGACCATCGCGGGAACGAGGGCGCGCGCGAGCACCATGGGGGCGCGCAGGTTGACGTCCAGCGCGCGGTCGAGCTCCTCCCCGGCGAACGTCGTCAGCGCGCCCGAGGCGGGCAGGCCGGCGTTGGCCACGAGCACGTCGACGTCCGCGCTCGCCGCGCCGAGCTCCGCGACGGCGTCGCGATCGGCCAGGTCGACGGCGACCGCGCGGCCCCCGAGCTCGGCGGCGAGCGGCTCGAGCACCTCGGCGCGGCGGCCCGTGAGCACGAGTCGCGCCCCCGCGGCGGCCAGCCGCCGCGCGATCGCGTGACCGAGCCCTCCCGTCGCGCCCGTCAGCAGCACCGTCCGGCCCGAGAGGTCCATCGGGCCGAGGCTACGCGACGCGCCGCGGCGCGGTCAGGCGAAGACGGCCAGCGTGGCGGTGAAGGCGTGCACGAACGCCTCGCCGCCGACGGGCCCGATCTCGCCCGCCGCGAAGAACCCGGCCGCCGGGGCGCCGCCGAAGGCGTCCTCGACGACGCTCGAGTCGTGGTCGGGGATCCCGAACATCCCCTCGCCGCGGCCGTTGCAGGTGAACAGCAGCGCGCCGGACGGGACGCGCCCGCCGAGCGCGAGGCGCCGCAGCCCGAGCGCGTCGCGCAGCTCGAGGTCGGCGGAGGCGGCGTCGCGGGCGTGCAGGCGCACGACCTGGCCGACCTCGGCCCGGCCGCTGACGGCGACCGTCTCGGCCTCGGCGTCCACGCCGAGCAGGCCGGCGACCAGGAAGTCCCCCTGGACGTACTCGACCTGGCCCGTGTCGATGACGGTGCCGAGCAGCAGGCCGCCGGAGAGCATGTCGCGCTCGGTGTGCGAGAGCTCCTCCTCGAGGACCTCGCGCAGGCGCTGGAGCGCGGGGCGGCCGGCGAGCTCGGTGATGACGTTGCCCTCGCAGGCCGTGACGGTCAGCTCGGGGCCGACGGGCGCCGCGCCCTGGGAGACGCAGGGCAGGAGCTCCAGGCCCTCGAGGAGCACGCCGACGCAGCCCTCGGTGAGCACCTCGTCGTCGAGCAGCAGGACGCCGTCGCCCGCGGGCGTGCGGCCGCTGGCCAGGCCGCCGAGCAGCGGGACGGCCGGGGCGACCCGGTGCATCTCGGGCAGCACGCGCTCGGTCGGGAACGTCGAGGGGTCCGGGAGCAGGATCACCGCGGAGGCGTCCTCGGGCGCGGGGAGCCCCTCGATGGCGAAGCCCTCGTCCATCGGGACGGCGCGGGCGTGGAAGGGCATGGCGCGGCCCTCGCCGAGGTCGGCCGCCCACACGCTGATGGCCGTGCCGCCCTCGATCTCGCGGCCCGCGCCGACGACGCCGCTGGCGCCGCAGCCGACCAGGACGCCCGGGTCGAGCACGTCGCGGACCGCGGCGAGCGTCGTCACCGGGTCGCTGAGGTGCAGTCCGGAGCAGAAGACGAAGACGAGGTCGGCCGACCCGCCGGCGAGCCCGTCGCGGGCCAGCGTGGCGGCCTCCAGCGCGCCGTCGGCGGGGTCGAGGCGCTCCGAGAGGCCACTGCCGATCCGGACGCCCATGCGGGCGAGCCTAGTGCGGGCCCCGACCGGCGACGGGCCATCATGGGCGCTCGTGCAGCCTCCCGTCCTCGCGCTCTTCGGCCCGACCGGCGTCGGCAAGACCGCCCTCGCCCTCGCCGTCGCCGACCGCCTGCGGGCGGCCGGGGAGGACCCCGTGGCCGTCTCCGCCGACGCGCTGCAGCTCTACCGCGGCATCGAGGTCCTCACGGGCGTGGCGACCGCGGCGGAGCAGGCGCGCCTCGAGCACCGCCTGGTGGGGGTCCTCGAGCTCACCGCGACGTGCTCGGCCGGGCAGTACGCGCAGCTCGCCCACGCGGAGATCGACCGGGCCCTCGCCACGGGCCGCTCGCCGCTCGTCCTCGGCGGCACCGGCCTCTACCTGCGCGCGGCGCTCGCCGACCTCGAGCTGCGCCCGCCGCCCGACCCCGGCGTGCGGGAGGCGCTGCGCGCGCGGGCCGACGCCGAGGGGACCGCCACGCTGCACGCCGAGCTGCCCGAGGACGTTCGGGCCCGCGTCGCCCCCGCCGACACCCACCGCGTGCTGCGCGCCCACGAGCTGCTCGCGGCCGGTTCGAGCCTGCACGACGGCCCCGACCTGTGGAC
>CAXUES010000132.1:0-6488 GCA_964250185.1 uncultured Solirubrobacteraceae bacterium
CAGCGTGGCCCTCACGCCTCCGCCTCCGGGGCGGCGCCCGTGCGCGTGCCGACCGCCGCGAGGTAGACCTCCTCCAACGAGGAGCGCCGCACCGCCACCGCGTAGATCGACCGCCCCGCGGCGACCCGCTCGGCCACGAGGCGCGGCACGTCGTCGCGGTCGACGCCCTCCAGGCGCTCCACGCCGAGGTCGGTCTCGATCTCCACGGTGGAGGCCCCCTCGAGCTCGCGCGGCGTCCCCTCGGCCACCAGGCGGCCCTTGTCGATGATCGCCACGCGGTCGCAGACGAGCTCGACCTCGGACAGCAGGTGGGTGTTGAGGAGCACCGCGACGCCGCGGCGGCGCAGCTCCTCCAGCGCGTCGCGGACCGTGCGGCGGCCGGCGGGATCCAGGGCGCTGGTGGGCTCGTCGAGGAGCAGGAGGGCGGGGGAGCCGACGAGCGCCTGGGCGATCCCGAGGCGCTGCTGCATGCCCTTGGACATCGCCTCGACCCGGCGGGCGCCCTCCTCGGCCAGGCCGACGAGCCCGAGCAGGTCGGCGCGCTCGGCCGGCCCGCCGTCGGAGCCCGCCAGGCGCTGGTGCAGCGTGAGCACCTCGTCGGCGGAGGCCCAGCCCGGGAAGCGGAAGAGCTCGGCCAGGTACCCCACGGCGCGGCGGGCGGCCGTCGAGGAGGGCTTCGCGCCCGCCACCTCGACGAGGCCGTCCGTGGGGAGCACGAGGCCGCAGGCGATCTTCACCAGCGTGGACTTCCCCGCGCCGTTGGGGCCGAGCAGGCCGACGAGCTCGCCGCGACCGACCTCCAGGTCGATGCCGTGCAGCGCGGTGTGGCCGCCGTAGCGCTTGCGCAGCGCCTCCGTGCGCAGGGCGGGGACGTCCATGGGCCCGACGCTAGTGGAGTGCGAGGATGCCTCGCGATGGCAGCCATCCACGACGTCGTCGTCCTCTGCGGCGGCCGGGGGACGCGCCTGCACAGCGCCGAGCGCGCCCTCCCCAAGCCCCTCGTGGAGATCGGCGGCCGGCCGATCCTCGAGCACGTCGTGCGCCTGTACGCCGCGGCCGGCTTCACCCGCGCCTGGCTGTGCACGGGCTACCTCGGCGACCAGGTCCGCGCGTTCTCCGACGAGTGCGCGTGGCCCGAAGGCCTGGAGGTCCACTGCGTCGACACGGGCGAGGACACCCCGACGGGCGGGCGCCTGCGCCAGGCCGCGGCGCTCCTGGAGGGCCGTGCGTTCTGCGCGACCTACGCCGACGGCGTGGCCGACATCGACCTCGGGGCGCTCGTCGCCCACCACGAGGCCCACGGCGACCTGGCCACGGTGACCGTCGTCCGGCCGGAGCTCCCCTTCGGCGTCGCGCGCCTCGACGCGGGCGGGCGGGTGCGCGGCTTCTCCGAGAAGCCCCGCACCGACCACTGGGTCAACGGCGGCTTCTTCTGCTTCGCGCCCGGCGTGGCCGACTACCTGGAGGCAGACAGCGTCCTGGAGCGCGAGCCGCTGGAGCGCCTGGCCGCCGCGGGCGCGCTGCACGCCTTCCGCCACGAGGGCTTCTGGGCGTGCATGGACACCTACAAGGACGCCCAGCGGCTCAACGAGCTGTGGGACGCGGGCGCCGCCCCCTGGGCGCCCGCCGTGGAGGCCGCGCCATGACGACGCTCGTCACGGGCGCCCACGGGCTGCTCGGCTCGGCGCTGGTCGCCGCGTTGCTCCAGGACGGGGAGGAGGTCGTCGTCGTGCGCCGCGACGTCACGCCGCGCTCGCCGCTGGTGCTGCGCGGGCTCGAGGCGCAGGTGAGCGTCGTCGCCGGCTCGGTCACCGACGCCTCGCTCATGGGGCGGGCGCTCGGGGAGTACGAGGTCGACACGGTCTTCCACCTCGCCGCCCAGACGCTCGTGGGCACGGCCAACGCCTCGCCCGTCCCGACCTTCGAGGCCAACGTCGCGGGCACGTGGACCGTGCTGGAGGCCTGCCGCCTGCACGGCGTCGCACGGGTGGTCGTCGCCAGCAGCGACAAGGCGTACGGCGACCCGGTCGAGCTGCCCTACCGCGAGGACATGGCGCTGCGCCCGCGCTTCCCCTACGACGTCTCCAAGGCCGCGACCGACCTCGTCGCGCGCTCCTACTGGCACACCTACGGCGTGCCCGTGGCCACCACGCGCTTCGCCAACCTCTACGGCCCGGGCGACGCGAACCGCTCCCGGCTGGTCCCCGAGGCCTGCGTCGCCGCGCTGAGCGGTCGCCCGCCCGTGATCCGCTCCGACGGCTCCCCCGAGCGCGACTTCCTCTTCGTCGAGGACGCCGTGGAGGCCTACCGGCAGATCGCCGCGGCGCTCGACGCGCCCGAGGGCGCCCGCGGCGAGGCCTTCAACGCGGGCTCGGGGGTCCCGCGCAGCGTCCGCTCCGTGGTGGAGCGCATCTGCGCGCTGGCCGGCACCGACGTCGAGCCCGACGTCCGCGGGACGGGCACCCCCGCCGGCGAGATCGACCGCCAGTTCGTGTCGGCCGACAAGCTCCACGCGCTCACGGGCTGGGCGCCGCGCACGGACCTCGACCAGGGCCTCCAGCGGACCCTCGCCTGGTACCGCGAGCACCCGTAGGCGCCCGCCGGCCGGTCAGTCCTCGTCGCCGAAGGCCACCCGCTCGACGCCACGGCGCCAGCGCAGCGGCGCGACGATAACCGGGATGTAGGGCAGCGCGAGCGCGATGACGGCCAGCGCGAGCAGCACGACGGTCAGCGGCCGCGACCAGAACACGCTGAGGTCCCCGTCGGCGCTGACGAGCGCGCGGCGGTACTGCAGCTCCATGAGCGGCCCGAGGATCACGCCCAGGATCACCGGGGCGATCGGGAAGTCCAGGCGGCGCATGAAGAACCCGAGCGCGCCGATGGCGTACATCACGAGCACGTCGGTGGTCGAGCCGGCCAGCGAGTACACGCCGAGCGTGGCGAACACGAGGATCCCGCTGTAGAGCGCGGCCCGCGGGATCTCCAGCACGCGCACCCACACGCGGATGAGCGGCAGGTTGAGCAGCAGCAGCATCACGTTGCCGACGTAGAGCGACGCGATGAGCGTCCAGACGAGCGCGCTCTGGGTGTCGAAGAGCTCCGGGCCGGGCTGCAGGTTGAAGATCTGGAAGGCCGCGAGCATGATCGCCGCGGTCGCCGACGTCGGGATCCCCAGAGTCAGCAGCGGCACGAGCGTCCCGGAGAACGACGCGTTGTTGGCCGCCTCGGGGCCCGCGACGCCCTCGATGGCGCCCTGGCCGAACTGCTCGGGGTGCTTGGTGAGCTTCTTCTCGGCGGCGTAGGAGAGGAACGTCGGCACCTCGGCGCCGCCCGCGGGCAGCGCGCCGAAGGGGAAGCCGATCGCCGCGCCGCGCAGCCACGGCTTCCAGGAGCGCTTGACGTCGGCCCGCGAGAGCCACCTCGACCGCTGCCCGTCCTGGTCGGGCGCGTCGAGGGGCAGCACCTCGTCGGGCTCGTCGGAGCGCAGGCGCGAGGCCATGTGCAGCGCCTCGCCGACCGCGAAGAGCCCGACGGCGACCACGACGATGTCGATGCCGTTGCCGAGCTGGTCGACGCCGAAGCCCAGCCGGGGCTGGCCCGTGAGCTGGTCGATCCCGATGAGGCCGATGAGCAGCCCGACGAAGAGCGAGAGCAGCCCGCGGATGAGCGAGCGGCCCACGAGCGTCGTCACCGAGGCGAAGGCCAGCAGCGCCAGCGCGAAGTAGTCCTCGGCGCGGAAGGAGACCGCCACGCTGGCGATCGGCTCGGCGAGCAGGCTGAGCAGGACGATCCCGATGGTCCCCGCCACGAACGAGCCGACCGCCGCGGTGGCCAGCGCCGCCTTGGCCCGGCCCCGTCGCGCCATCTGGAAGCCCTCGATGGCGGTGGCCACCGAGCTGGACTCCCCGGGCGTGTTGAGCAGGATCGACGTGGTCGAGCCGCCGTACATCCCGCCGGCGTAGATGCCGGCGAAGAGGATGAACGCCCCGACGGGGTCGGAGAAGTTGAACGTCAGCGGCAGCAGCAGCGCGATGGTCAGCGCGGGGCCGATCCCCGGCAGGACGCCCACGAGCGTCCCGAGCGTGACCCCGCCCGCGGCCAGCAGGAGGTTCGTCGGCGTCAGGACGGCCTGGAAGCCGTCGAGCAGGTTGGCGGCGAGGACCAGCGTGAAGGCGAGCATCAGACTCCGAAGCGCCCGACGGGCAGGCGGACGCCGAGCAGGCGCGAGAACGCGTAGCTCGTCAGCACGCCGAGCACGAGCCCGATGACGCAGTCGCGGGTGGTGTCGCGGCTGCCCAGCAGCCAGGACGTGGCGATGAAGAACAGCGTGGTGGCCAGCGCGTAGCCCAGGCGCTCCAGCAGCAGCACGTAGGCGACGAGCGCGACCATGACCAGGCCGGGCGTGGGCCAGTGGGTGCGGGCCTCCTCGGCCGCGGCGATCGCGCCCAGCGCGAGGTCGCGCCGCACGAAGGTGCGCAGGAGCATGAGGCAGCTCAGCACGACGATCACCACGCTCACCAGGAGCGGCACGAAGCGCGGCCCCTCGACCGACCAGCCCTCGCGGGAGGAGGGGATCTCGGTGGTGGCGATGAGGCAGATGACGCCCACCGCGAGCAGGAAGAGCGCGGCCAGTCGCGGGCCGGCCCAGGCGCGCGGCGGGTGCACGACGACCGCGTCGAACACCTCGGTGTGCGGCGGCTCGGACGGGTCGGTGCCGGCCGGACGGGCGCGGGGGCGGTCGGGCAGGGGGCGGTCGGTGCTCATCAGGCGATCCCCAGCTCGTCGACGATGGTCTTGACCCGTGCCTGCTCCGTGGTCAGGTAGCGGCCGAACGCGTCCCCGCTGGACGGGAAGTCCAGCCAGCCGAAGCGCTCGATGTTCTTGCGCCAGGCCGGCGTGCGGCGCAGGCGCTCGACGTAGGCGGTCACGGCCCGCCGCTCCTCGGGGGAGATGTCCGGGGGCGCGACGATCCCGCGCCAGTTGGTGAGCACGACGTCGTAGCCCGCCTGCTTGATCGTCGGCGGCTTCGCGCCACCGACGTCGACGGTCTCCTCGGTGGAGACCGCCAGCACGCGCATCTTCCCCGCGCGGACCTGGTCGGTGAACTCGCTGACGCCGGAGACGCCCACCTCGACCGACCCGGAGAGGATCCCGGCGATCGCCTCGCCGCCGCCCGAGAAGGCGACGTAGCGGGTGCGGGCGGGCTCGACGCCCGCCGCGCGGGCGAGCTGGCCCACCAGCAGCTGGTCGGTGCCGCCCGCCGAGCCGCCGCCGAAGGCGACCGAGCCCGGGTCGGCCTTCATCGCCTCGACGACGTCCTCGAGCTCCCGGAACGGGCTCTTGGCCGGGACGACGATGGCCTCGGCCTCCGTGGTGAGCCCCGCGATCGGCGTGACGCGGTCCAGGCCGACCGGCGAGCGGTTCGTCTCGACGGCGCCGAGCATGACGAGGCCCATGACCATGAGCTGGTAGGGGTCGCCCGCGTCCTTGGAGACGAGCTGGGAGAGCCCGAGCGTGCCGCCGGCGCCCGGGACGTTGTAGACGTCGGCGCCCGGGCCGAGGTCGCTGGCGCGGATGGACTGCTGCAGCGCGCGGGCGGTCTCGTCCCAGCCGCCGCCGGGGTCGGCCGGGGCCATGAGGGAGATCCGCCGGTCGGGGAAGTCCGCGGCGGCGCTCGCGCCCCCGGCGCGGTCGGTGCCGTTGACCAGGCCGTCGAGGGTGGCCAGGCCGAGGACCGCGACGAGGACGAGGCCTAGGACGCGGCGCACGATGGGGAGGGTGTGATGCGGGGCACAGTCGGCGCACCGTGCCAGCGGTGCGCCGGGCGGGGCAAGGATGTGCGCGTTCGGCGCACGA
The DNA here is from genome assembly GCA_964250185.1 of uncultured Solirubrobacteraceae bacterium. Lineage (GTDB taxonomy): Bacteria > Actinomycetota > Thermoleophilia > Solirubrobacterales > Solirubrobacteraceae > Paraconexibacter. Next base: position 5,857 of record CAXUES010000132.1, read on the forward strand.
AGTGCTCGATGTCGTGCGTTCTGCGCGTTGTGCTCGACACGGTGTGCTGCGACGATCGGCCGCGTGCCCGGCCGCCTGCCGCGGCGGTCGCCGAAGCGGCTGTCGACCCAGATCCTGCTCCTGCAGGTGCTCGTCCTCGCGGCGACGCTGGCCCTCGGCTTCACCCTCGCCGTGCTCGACGCGCGCTCGCGCCTGGACGAGGAGTTCGAGCAGCGCGCGCTCGCCGTGGCCCGCAGCGTCGCGGCCACGCCCGAGGTGGCCGCGGAGGTCGTCGCAGGCCGCCGCGGCGGCGTGCTGCAGGCCCGCGCCGAGCGGGTGCGCCGCGCGAGCGGGGCGACGTTCGTCGTGGTCACCGACGCGCGCGGGATCCGCTTCACCCACCCGACGCGCGCGAACATCGGCCGCCGGGTGAGCACGGACCCGTCCGGCGCGCTGGACGGCCGCACCGTCCTGGCGGTGCAGACCGGCACGCTGGGGCGCTCCGCCCGGGCCAAGGTCCCGCTGCGCGACGCGCGCGGCGCGGTGGTGGGGGAGGTCTCCGTCGGGATCCTGGAGACGCGGATGCGCGAGCGCCTGGCGGACGTCGTGCCGGGCCTCGCGGGGGCGCCGGGCTTCCCGGACCCCGAGGCGCG
>CAXUES010000132.1:6498-7776 GCA_964250185.1 uncultured Solirubrobacteraceae bacterium
CTCTACTCGGGCGCCGCGCTGCTCGTGGGCGCGCTCGCGTCGCTCCTGCTCGCCGCGCGCCTCAAGCGGCGGACCTTCGGCCTCGAGCTCGACGCGATCGCCGGCCTGCTGCGCGAGCGCGAGGCGATGCTCCACGGCATCCGCGAGGGCGTCGTCGCGGTCGACCCGCGCGGGCGCGTGTCGCTGGTCAACGACGAGGCCCGCAGGCTGCTCGACCTGCCCGGGGACCCCGTCGGCCGGACCGCCACGGAGGCGCTCGGGCCCGGTCGCGTGGCCGACCTGCTCGGCGGCCGCGAGACCGGCGGGGACGTGCTGCTCGTCCACGGCGAGCACGTCCTGGTCGCCAACGCCACCCGGGTGGCCCGGGACGGCCGCGAGCTCGGCCGGATCGTCACGCTGCGCGACCGCACAGAGCTCGAGGCGCTCCTGCGCGAGCTCGACAGCGTCCGCGGCCTCACCGACGCGATGCGCGCGCAGGCCCACGAGTTCTCCAACCGCCTGCACACGCTCTCCGGCCTGCTCGCCCTGGAGCGCCACGAGGAGGCGCGCGCGTTCATCCGGGAGGTCGCCCACGCCGACGGCGCCCTGCGCGCGTCGTTGAGCGAGCGGATCGGCGACCCGCGCGTGGCCGCGCTGCTGCTGGCCAAGTCCGTGGTGGCCACGGAGCGCGGCGCCTCGCTCGCGCTGGACGAGCGCACGCTGCTGGACGGGCCGCTCCCCGACGGGCGCGAGGCGCTCACGGTCCTCGGCAACCTCGTGGACAACGCGCTGGACGCCGCCGTGCTGGTGCCCGGGGAGGCGGAGGTCCGCGTGCTCGTGCGCGCGCTGGGGACCGACCTCGAGCTCGCCGTGGCCGACACGGGGCCGGGCGTGGCCCGGGAGGACCGCGAGGCGATCTGGACGCCGGGCTGGTCGAGCAAGGGGGAGGGGCGCGGCGTCGGCCTCGCGCTCGTGGCCCAGCTCGCGGCGCGGCGCGGCGGCAGCGCCCGGGTCGGCGACGCGCCGGGCGGCGGCGCGGACTTCCGCGTGGTGCTGCCGGGCGCCGCCGGCGTGCCCGAGGAGGTGGCCGGGTGATCTCCGTCGTGGTGGTCGACGACGACTTCCGCGTGGCCGACCTCCACGCCGAGCTCGTCGAGCGCTCCGGGGCCTTCCGCGTCGTCGCGCGCGTGCACACCGCCTCCGCGGCGCTCGACGCGGTCGCGCGGCACGCGCCGGACCTCGTCCTGCTCGACGTCTTCCTCCCCGACGGCAGCGGCATCGACGTCCTGCGCCGCCTGC
>CAXUES010000133.1:0-7725 GCA_964250185.1 uncultured Solirubrobacteraceae bacterium
GATCTTCTCCAGGCTGTGGCCCGTCAGCTCGGGCATCTTCTTGGAGACGAAGAGGAACGCCCCGACGTTGAAGAGCGCGTAGATCCACATCGTCGGCCCGACCCCGATCGCCTCGATGATCGTCAGCGTGGTGAGCGTGATGATGAGGTTGGTCCCCCAGAGCGTCGCCGCCTGCAGGCTCGTGCCGTTGGCCCGCACGCCGAGGGGGTAGATCTCCGAGCCGGTGAGCCAGCCCATGAGCTGCAGCCCACCCGCGTTGAAGATCATGAAGATGATCAGGAAGGCGATGATCAGCCAGGTCGTGTCGGGGCCGTCGAAGCCGAAGACGAAGACCGCCCCGAGCGCGAAGAGCGCCGCCGCGGTGCCCGGCACCATCCGCAGCGTGAGCTTGCGCCGGCCGACCCGGTCGACGATGGCCAGGCCGACGAGCATCATCAGCAGGTAGGTCACGCCGAGGGCGACGCTCACGTGCAGGGCCGCGGAGTCCGAGAACCCGTTGTCGGTGAGGATCGTCGGCGCGTAGTAGATGATCATCTCGATGCCGCTGAGCTGGGTGAAGGCGGCGATCCCGAGGCCCACGACGAGCGCGGGACGCACCCACGGCTCGCGCAGGCCGGCCCACCCGCGCGTGTCGGCCTCGCGCTCCTCGCGGTCGGCCTCGCGGATCTCGTCGAGCTCGGGGTCGAGGTCCACCCCGTCCACCCGGACGTGGGCCAGCGCGTCGCGGGCGCCGTCGACGTCGTCCTGGCCGACGAGCCAGCGCGGGCTCTCGGGCAGGCGCAGCATGGCCAGGAACATGAACGCCGCCGGGACCGCGGCGGCGCCGATGGAGATCCGCCAGTCGACGGCCTCCGTGGCGCCCACGAGCGTCGCGATGACGATCCCGACGCCGATCGCCGTCTGGAACATGAGCACGAGCCGGCCGCGCCGCGCGGGCGGCGCGAGCTCGGCGACGTACATGGGGACCGTCTGCGTCGCGGCGCCGACCGCGAAGCCGAGCACGAGCCGCCCCGTGGCCAGCAGCAGCGGGCTCGGGGCGGCCGCGCTGGCCAGCGAGCCGATGACGAAGACCGTCGCGATGATGAGGATCGTCCGCTTGCGGCCGAGGCGGTTGGACAGGCGGCTGCCGCCGAGCGCGCCGATGACCGCGCCGGCCAGGATGCTCGCCGTGACGATCTGCTCGACCGTGCTGTTGATGTCGAACTCGTCGCTGATCTGCAGCAGCGCGCCCGAGATGATCCCGGTGTCGTAGCCGTAGAGCAGCCCGCCGATCGCGGCGATCGCGGCCGCGATGAGCATCCGCGGCGCGAGCCGGTCCGCGTCGTCCTGTCGTCCCTCGGGCATGATCGAGCCCCCTCCCCAACGGTGACGGTCCGCACACATGCCCCAGCTCACGTCCGCTTCCCTCCCCCAGCTCGATCCCGCCGTGGCGGTCCCGGGCTACGACCGCGCCGACCTGGCCACGGGCGTCGTGCACATCGGCGTGGGGGGCTTCCACCGCGCCCACCAGGCGATGTTCCACGACCGGCTGCTGGCGGCCGGGCACGGCGACGGCTGGGCGCTGCACGGCGCGGGCGTGCTGCCCGGCGACGGCGCGATGATCGAGGCGCTCGAGGCCCAGGACGGGCTCTACACGCTCGTGGCCAAGCACGCCGACGGCACGTACGAGCCGCGGGTGATCGGGTCCATCGGCCGGGTCGAGCACGCCGCCGACGACCCCGGGCCGCTCGTCGCGCGGATGGCCTCCGAGGCGACGCGGATCGTGTCGCTGACCGTGACCGAGGGCGGCTACACCCCCGAGAACCACACGTTCGCGCTCCTCGCCGACGCGCTGGGCCGCCGCCGCGCTGCCGGCCTGGCCCCCTTCACCGTCATGTCCTGCGACAACCTGGAGGACAACGGCGCCCGGGCCCGCGAGGCGCTGCTCGCCCACGTCGAGGACGAGGAGCTCGCCGCGTGGATCGCCGAGCACGGCGCGTTCCCGCAGTCGATGGTCGACCGGATCACGCCGCAGACCACGGACGCCGACCGCGCCGAGCTCCTCGAGCGCTTCGGGATCGAGGACCGCCGCCCCGTCGTCTGCGAGCCCTTCGTGCAGTGGGTGCTCGAGGACGCGTTCGCCGCGGGCCGCCCCGCCTACGAGGAGGTCGGCGTGCAGGTCGTCGCCGACGTCCGCCCGTACGAGCTCGTCAAGCTGCGCCTGCTCAACGGCAGCCACCAGGCGCTGGGGCACTTCGGCGTGCTGCTCGGCCACGAGCACGTCCACGAGGCCGCCGCCGACGACGACCTCGTGGCGTTCGTGCGCGGCTACATGGGCGAGGCGGCCACGACGCTGGACCCCGTCCCCGGCCTGGACGTCGACGACTACCGCGCCACGCTGCTGGAGCGCTTCGCCAACCCGGAGATCCGCGACACGACCGCGCGGCTGGCCGAGCACACCGCCGACCGGATCCCGCGCTTCGTGCTCCCGGTCGCCCACGCCCGCCTGGCCGCCGGCGAGGACGTCCGCCACTGCGCGGCGATCGTCGCGGCCTGGGCCCGGCACCCCGGCGAGGGCGACCCGCAGGGCACCGGCGACGCCTTCCTGGAGGACCGGGAGCTGTTCGGCGACCTCGGCGAGCAGGAGGCCTTCCTCGCGCCCTACCGCGACGCCGTGCGGTCGCTGCAGGACGACGGCCCGCGGGCCACCCTCCGGACGCTCCGGGACGCCGCCTAGCCTGGGAGCCATGGACCTCGTCCTCCTCGAGCAGGCGCTCGCCCGCCACGGCCAGCCCGCGTTCCGCGCGAAGCAGGTCTGGCGCTGGGCGGCCCACGGCGCGCGCGCCTACGAGGACATGACCGACCTCCCCGCCGGCCTGCGCTCGGCACTGGCCGAGGAGGTGCCGCTCTCCTCGCTGGTGGAGGTCTCCGACGCCCGCGCCTCCGACGGCACCATCAAGGCGCTGCTGCGCACCAAGGACCACCGCCCGATCGAGGCGGTGCTCATGCGCTACGGCGACGGCCGCCGCTCGCTGTGCCTCTCCTCGCAGTCGGGCTGCCCGCTGACCTGCACGTTCTGCGCGACGGGCACGATGAAGTTCGGGCGCAACCTCACCGCGAGCGAGATCCTCGACCAGGCCCTGCACTTCCGGCGCATGGGCGGCGTGGACCACGTCGTGTTCATGGGGATGGGCGAGCCGATGATGAACCTCGACAACGTCCTGGAGGCGTGCCGCAAGCTCCCCGACGTCGGCGTCACCCACCGGCGCACCGCGATCTCCACGGTCGGCTGGGTCCCCGGCATCCGCCGCCTCACCGAGACCGACATGCCGATCCGCCTGGCGCTGAGCCTCCACGCCGCCGACGAGGACCTGCGGTCGCAGATCATGCCGGTCAACGACCGCTACCCGCTCAGCGAGGTCCTGGCGGCCTGCGACGACTTCTACGAGGTCAAGCGCCGCAAGGTCTTCATCGAGTACGTGATGCTCAAGGACGTCAACGACTCGGTCGAGCAGGCCGAGCAGCTCGCCGCCGTCCTGGATCCCAAGCGCTACAAGGTCAACCTCATCCCGTACAACCCCACCGGGATGTACGACGGCTCCGACCGGCCGACCATCGCGGCCTTCCGCGACGCGGTCGAGGCGGGCGGCGTCGAGGCGACGATCCGCCTCACGCGCGGCCGCGACATCGACGCGGCCTGCGGGCAGCTCGCCGTCAAGGCCGAGCGCACCGCCGCGCTGGCCTGAGTGCCCGGCGCGCTCGACGGGCGCGTCGCGCTGGTCACGGGCTCGAGCTCGGGGATCGGCCGGGCGATCGCGCTGCGCTTCGCGGCGGAGGGCGCGCGGGTCGTGTGCACCGACGTCCGGGCGGACCCCGTCGAGGGCGGCGAGCCGACGCACGAGCGCCTCGGGGCGACGTGGCTGCGCGCCGACCTCGCCGACGCGGCGGCCGCCGCCGCGCTCGTGCCCGACGCCGTGGCCGCCCACGGCCGCCTCGACGTGCTGGTCAACAACGCGGCGACCTACGTGAGCGAGGGCCTGGCGGGCACGAGCGCCGAGCAGTGGGACCTCGTCCAGGCCGTCAACGTCCGCGCGCCCTTCCTGCTCTCCCAGGCCGCCGTCGCGCAGTTCCTCGCCCAGCCCGCGCCCGCGGGCGAGGTCCGCGGGCGCATCGTCATGCTCGGCTCGCAGCACGGCCTGGTCACCGCGCCCGGGGACATCGCCTACGGCGTCTCCAAGGCGGCGATCATGCACCTCGCCCGGTCCATCGCCACCGAGCACGCCCCGGACGGCATCGTCTGCACCACGGTCGCCCCCGGCAAGATCGTGACGGGCAAGGGCGGCCGCGAGGACGATCCGGCCTTCCAGGAGCAGTGGCGCTCGCGCACGCCGTGGCCGCGCGCGGGGCGGCCCGAGGACGTCGCGGCCGCCGTGGCCTTCCTCGCCTCCGACGCCTCCTCGTTCACCACGGGCGCCACGCTGATGGTCGACGGCGGGTGGTCGGCGAGCTGAGGTAGCGTCGGTCGCCGCATGGCGCTCCTCCTCGGCTTGGACATCGGCAGCTCGGGGGCGCGCGCGATCGCGATCTCCGCGGGAGACGGCGCGCTCGTCGCGGAGGCCTCGGAGGCCTTCGCGGTCAGCCGGCCGCGGCCGGGCTGGACCGAGCAGGACCCCGACCTGTGGTGGGATGCCGCCCGCCGGACGCTGCGCGCGGTCGCCGCGGAGGTCGCCGGCCAGGAGCTCCTCGGCCTCGGCCTCACCGGGCAGATGCACGGCTCGGTCTTCCTCGACGAGGCCGACGAGGTGCTGCGCCCCGCGCTGCTGTGGAACGACCAGCGCACCGCCGCGCAGGCCGTGGCGATGGAGGAGCGCGTCGGCCGCGAGCGGCTCATCGAGATCTGCGGCAACCCGGCGATCACCGGCTTCCAGGCCCCGAAGGTCCTGTGGCTGCGCGACGAGGAGCCCGAGCACTTCGAGCGCGTGCGGACCGTCCTGCTGCCCAAGGACCACCTCCGCCTGCGCCTGACCGGCGAGAAGGCCACCGACGCCTCCGACGCGTCCGGGACGCTCCTGCTCGACCTGCGCACGCGCGACTGGTCCGACGAGCTCCTCGACGCGCTCGACCTGCCGCGCGCGTGGTTCCCGACGGTCGTGGAGGGCACGGAGCAGACCGGTGGCCTGCTGCCGGCCGTCGCCGAGGAGCTCGGCCTCCCCGCGGAGCTGCCGGTCGCCGCGGGCGGCGGCGACAACGCCGCGGCCGCCGTCGGCCTGGGCCTCGTGCGCGAGGGCGTCGTCTCGAGCTCGATCGGCACGAGCGGCGTGGTCTTCGCCCACCGCGACCGGGTCACCGTGGACCCGGGCGGGCGCGTCCACGCCTGCTGCCACGCCTTCCCGGGCGCCTACCACCTCATGGGCGTGACGCTCTCGGCCGGCGCGGCGCTGACCTGGTGGCACGACGTGGCCGGGGGCGGCGACGACCTCGACGTGCTCGTCGCCGAGGCCGCGCAGGTGCCGCCGGGCGCGCGCGGGCTGCTCTTCGCGCCCTACCTCGCGGGGGAGCGCTCCCCCCACGTCGACCCGACCGCCCGCGGCGCCTTCGTCGGCCTGACCGCCGGCCACGGCCGCGCCGAGCTCACCCGCGCGGTGCTGGAGGGCGTCGCGCTGTCGCTGCGCGACGGCCTGGACGTCATGCGCTCCATCGGCGTCGACGTCGACGAGGTCCGCGCGGTCGGCGGCGGCGGCCGCTCGGAGCTGTGGCGCCAGATCCAGGCCGACGTCTACGGGACGACCGTCCGCCGGACCCAGGTCGAGGAGGGTCCCGCGTTCGGCGCGGCGCTGCTGGCCGGGGTCGCCTCGGGCACCTACGCCGACGTCCACGAGGCGGTGCAGCGCGTGCGCCTGCGCGACGGCGCCGAGCAGCCCGACGCCGACCGCGCCGCCCGCTACGACGAGCTCTCGCGGACCTACGGCGGCATCTACGGCGCGCTGCGCGAGACGACCGAGGCGCTCGTGCCCTTCGACGACGCGCCGGTCGAGCTCTAGCCGATCGGCTCGGGCGGGGGCGCCTCGCCGGGGTTGCCGCCCGCGCGCTGCTCGCCCGCGCGCAGCAGGCGCTCGCGCAGGTCGGACTCCTCCTCCGGGGTCGGGTCCCACGTGGAGACGTCGGGCAGCTCGGCCAGCGAGCCCAGGCCGAAGAGCTTGAGGAACAGCGGGGTGGTCCGGTACAGGAACGCGCCGAAGGGGGAGCGGCCCGCCTCCTCGATGAGGCCGCGCTCCAGCAGCGTCGCGGTGGCCGAGTCGGCGGCGACCCCGCGGATGCGGGTGATCTCCGGCCGCGACACGGGCTGCAGGTAGGCGACGATGCTCAGCGTCTCGGCCTGGGCCGGGGTCAGCGGCGGCGTCCGCGGCCGCGCGAGCAGGCGCCGGGCGGCCTCCTCGTGCTCGGGCGCGGTCGCGAAGGTCAGCCCGCCGGCGACCTCGCGCAGCTCCAGGCCGCGCTGCCCCGGGGCGAAGTCGGCGCGCAGCTCGGCCAGGGCGAGGTCGAGCTCCTCCCCGGTGCAGTCGCAGGCGTCGCGCAGCTCCTCGCCGCCGACGGGCTCGGGCGAGGCGAAGAGCAGCGCCTCCACGGTGCGGGCCAGCGCCGAGCTCACGCGGAGGCGGCCAGGGGTGCGGCGGCCGGCACCCGCGGCGTGATCGTGATGTCGCCGAAGGCCTCGACCTGCTCCCAGTCGGCCTCGCCGCGCTTGTAGAGCTCCAGCAGGCCCCAGAGCGTCACCGCGACGGTCACCCGGTCGGCGTCGCGGACGGCGTCGTCGAAGGAGATCGTGCCGCCGGCCGCGCGGCGCAGCAGGTCGCGCAGGACCGAGACCCGCTCGGCCACGGTGACGCGGACGACCGTGAGGTGCTCCAGGTGGATGGCCTCGGGCAGGCGGAGCATCCCGCCGACGGCGCGCCCGAGCTGGGCGGGGTCGTAGACGCCCTCGGCCGAGGCGTCGAACGTCACCCGCTTGAGGAAGGCGGGCAGGGCGGCGGCGCGGTAGCGGTAGCCCTCCTCGGCGGCGAGTCGCTCGTGCAGGTGGCCCGCGGCCGCGCGGTAGCGGCGCGCCTCGAGCATGCGGGCGACGAGCTCCTCGGCGGCCTCCCCCGCGGAGACGTCGTCGAGGTCGGGTTCCTCGTCGGCGGGGAGCATGAGCCGCGACTTGAGCTCCAGCAGCGCGGCGATGAGCACGAGGAACTCCGTGGCCACCTCGAGGTCGAGCTCCCCGCGGGACTCGAGCACGTCGAGGTAGTGCACGACGACGTCGGCGAGCTCGACCTCCAGCAGGTCGACCTCCTCGCGCATGACGAGCGTCAGCAGGAGGTCGAACGGGCCCGTGAAGACCTCCAGGTCCAGCTCGAGCTCCTCGGCCACCGACATCGGCGCGAGGCTACCGGCCGTCCCGGTCAGCTCCGGGGCGCGCCGAGGCCCATCGCGTCGCGGACGTCGGCGACGACGGGCGCGGCCAGTGCACGGGCCTTCTCGGCGCCCTGGGCGAGCACGGCCTCGATGGCCGCCTCGTCCTCGCGCAGCGCGGCGTAGCGCTCGCGCACCGGCGCGAGCATGGCCGTCACCGCCTCGGCGGCGGCCACCTTGAGGTCGCCGTAGCCGCGCGCGTCGGCCAGCGACGCCTCGGCCTCCTCGGCGCTCGTCCCGCGCGAGGCGGCGATCACGTCGATGAGGTTGGAGACCCCCGGCTTGTCGGGCGAG
>CAXUES010000134.1:0-7717 GCA_964250185.1 uncultured Solirubrobacteraceae bacterium
CGAGCCGACGGTGACGAGCAGCTTCTTGCCGGCCGGCCGGGCGACGACGTTGCGGGTCCAGTGGTTGTTGTAGCCGCCGGCGGGCAGGTCGAGGATCTTTTTGCCCTGCGCCGGGTCGATCTGCGTTTGGCCGGACCCGTAGGTGTAGCGCGAGAGCTTGTTGGTTTCCCCGAGGTAGAAACTCCCGTCGAGCACGAGCATCCCGAAAGGGCGGTTCAAGCCTTTCAAGAAAACTTCCGTCTGCGCGGGCCGACCCTCGGCGGTGAGGCCGCGGAAGAGCGTGATGCGCCCCGAGTCCGACTGGGCGATCAGGACGTCGCCGTTTGGCAGGACGTAGGGCCAGCGGGCGTCTTCCAGCTCGGCGTAGAGGTTCACCCGGAACCCGGGCGGGGCGACGGTCAACCGCGGCACGGGCGGGCGCCCCGCGGCGACGGGGAACACCGCCGGCGCCTTCCGCGCCGGCCAGGACGTCGTCCACGCCGCCTTCGGCGAGGGCGTCGTGCTCTCGTCCGAGCCGGGCGGCGTCATCGTCGTGCGCTTCGCCTCCGACGGCACGGAGCGCAAGCTCATGGCCGAGTACGCGCCGATCACGGCGCGCTGACGCGGCCGGGATCGCCGTTCGCGCCGATCACCGCTCGCTAGCTTCGGTGACGATGCCCGCCCAGCTCATCGACGGCAAGGCGATCGCCGCCGGCCTGCGCGCGCTGGTCGCCCAGGACGTCGCCGCCTTCGCCGACCAGCCCGGCCTGGCCACCGTGCTCGTGGGGGACGACCCCGGCTCGCACGTCTACGTCACCGGCAAGCAGAAGGCGTGCGCCGAGGTGGGCATCCGCGGCTTCGACCACCGCCTGCCGGCCGACGTCGGCCGCGACGAGGTGCTCGCGCTCATCGAGGAGCTCAACGCCGACGACGACGTCTCCGGGATCATCTGCCAGCTGCCCGTCCCGCCGCAGCTCGACGGGGTGGAGCTCTCCAACGCGGTCGAGGTGCTCAAGGACGTCGACGGGCTCACCGTGCTCTCCGCGGGGCGGCTCGCGCTCGGCATGGAGGGCCTGCGGCCGTGCACCCCGGTCGGCGTGATGCTCCTGCTCGAGCACGTCGGCGTCGAGCTCGAGGGCCTCGAGGTCACCGTGGTCGGGCGCTCCAACCTCTTCGGCAAGCCGATGGCCCAGATGCTCCTGGCCCGCGACGCCACGGTGACCAGCTGCCACGCCGACACCGTCGACGTGCCGGGCGCCTGCCGTCGCGCCGACGTGCTCATCGTCGCCACGGGCGTCCCGGGCCTCGTGCGCGGCGACTGGATCAAGCCGGGCGCTGTCGTCATCGACGTCGGCATCACGCGGACGCCCGACGGCCTGGTCGGCGACGTCGTCCACGACGAGGCCCTCGCGGTGGCCAGCCACCTCTCGCCGGTGCCCGGCGGTGTCGGGCCGATGACCATCGCCTGCCTGCTGGCCAACACGTTGAAGGCCGCCGAGCTGCAGGCGTCGCCTGCCGCCGTCTGAGCGATAGCGTCCGCGCCATGGACCCCCGGCGCCTGCGTCCCGCGGACTGGCTCTGCATCATCGCCTCCGTGGCGCTGCTCGTGCTGCTCGGACTGGAGTGGGTGTCCGGCTCCGGCGGCCAGAGCACCAACGTGCTGAACGGGCCGGCGGTCGCGGGCGTCTTCGAGCGCACCCAGAGCGGCTACGCGGCCCTCGGGTGGTTCGTGGTGGCGCTGCTCGTCGTCGCCGCGCTGGGCGGCGTCGTCCTGGCGGCGCTCACCGCCATCCCGCGGATGCCCGACGCCTACGCGGTCGCCGTCCAGGTGCTCCTCACCCCGTTCGCGCTCCTGGTGACGCTGGTGCTCCTGGTCGAGCTGCTCCTGCAGCCGGGCCTCGGCGTCGGCGCGCCGAACGCCGCGGTGGGCCTCGAGTGGCCCGCCTACGCCGGCCTGCTCGCCACCGCGCTCATCTTCGTCGGCGCCTGGCGCTCCATGGCCGACGAGCGCACCGACGCGCGCCACATGCAGGTCACGCCGCCCCCGGCGCGCCCCGCGCCGCCCGCCACGGCCTGACGCCGCGGCGCTCATAGACTCCGCCGGGTGATCGACCGCGCCCAGGTGCTGCACGTCGCCCGCCTCGCCCGCCTCGAGCTCAGCGACGCGGAGGTCGAGGCCATGGCCTCCGAGCTCTCCGCCGTGCTGGGCCACATCGAGAGCATCGGCGAGCTCGACCTCGACGACGTCCCCCCGACCTCCCACGTGGTGGAGGTCGACTCCGCGCTGCGCGAGGACGTGCCCCGCGATTCGCTGCCGCGCGAGGTCGCGCTCTCCCAGGCGCCCGACGCGACCGCCGACGGCTTCCGCGTCCCGAGCCCGCAGGCCGGCGCATGAGCGCCGCCGCGACCGACCTGGTCGCCCTCACCGCCAAGCAGGCCGTCGACGCGATCGCCGCGGGCGACCTCGCCCCGGCCGAGCTGCACGCCGCCTACCGCGAGCGCGCCGCCGCCGACGAGCTCAACGCCTACACCTGGGTCGCCGGCACCACGCCGGGCGACCTCGACGCCTCCGCGCCGCTGGCGGGCGTCCCGCTCGCGGTCAAGGACCTCTTCTGCACCGAGGGGGTGCCCTCGCAGGCCGGCTCCAAGCTGCTGGAGGGCTACCGCCCGCCGTACACCGCGACGGTCGTCCAGCGCCTCTGGGACGCGGGCGCCTCGCTGCTGGGCAAGACCAACCAGGACGAGTTCGCCATGGGCTCCTCCAACGAGAACTCCGCCTTCGGCCCGGTGCTCAACCCGTGGGACCGCACGAAGGTCCCCGGCGGCTCCAGCGGCGGCAGCGCCGCGGCGGTCGCCGCCGGCCTCGCCCCCTGGGCGCTGGGCACCGACACCGGCGGCTCCATCCGCCAGCCCGCCGCGCTGTGCGGCATCGTCGGCCTCAAGCCGACCTACGGCACGTGCTCGCGCTACGGGATGATCGCGTTCGCCTCGTCGCTGGACCAGGCCGGCCCGTTCACCCGCGACGTCACCGACGCCGCCCTGCTCTACGGGCACATGGCGGGCAAGGACCCGCGCGACGCGACGTCGGTCGCCCGGACGGACGAGATCGTCCTGCCCACCGCCGAGCGCCTCGACGGGATCACGCTCGGCGTGCCCGAGGACCTCACGGGGGAGGGCATCGAGCCGGGCGTCCTCGCCGCCTTCGAGGCCGCGCTGGAGACCGCGCGCTCGCTCGGCGCGCGGGTGGAGCGCGTGTCGCTGCCCCACGCCGACCACGGCCTCAGCGCCTACTACGTGCTCGCGCCGGCGGAGTGCTCCTCGAACCTCTCGCGCTTCGACGGCGTCCGCTACGGCCACCGCTCCGAGGCGCCCGACCTGCTCTCGATGTACACCCGCACGCGCCACGACGGCCTGGGCGCCGAGGTCAAGCGGCGCATCATGCTCGGGACCTACGCGCTCTCCTCGGGCTACTACGACGCCTACTACGGCCGCGCGCAGAAGGTCCGCACGCTCATCGCCCGCGACTTCGAGCAGGCGTTCGCCGGGGTGGACCTCATCGTCACGCCGACGTCGCCGACGGTCGCCTTCGGCCTGGGGGAGAAGGCCGACGACCCGCTCGCCATGTACCTCAACGACTACTTCACCGTGCCGATGTCGCTGGCCGGCATCCCCGCGATCAGCCTGCCCTGCGGCCTCTCCGAGGGCCTGCCCGTCGGGCTGCAGCTCGCGGGACCGGCCTTCGCCGAGAACCGCATCCTGGACGCCGCCCACGCGCTGGAGCGCGCCTTCGCCTTCGACGGGAGCGCCGCCCGCGCATGAGCACCACCGAGACGGCCTACGAGACGGTCATCGGGCTGGAGATCCACGTCCAGCTCAAGACCCGCACGAAGATGTTCTGCTCGTGCGCGCTGACCTTCGGCGACCCGCCGAACACGCACACCTGCCCGGTGTGCCTCGCGCTGCCCGGCTCCCTGCCGGTGGCCAACGCCGAGGCGATCCACCACGGCCTGCTCATCGGCCTCGCGCTGGGCTGCGAGCTGGCCCCGCGGTCGATCTTCCACCGCAAGAACTACTTCTACCCCGACTCGCCCAAGGGCTACCAGATCTCCCAGTACGACGAGCCCCTGTGCTCGGGCGGTGAGCTCGGCGGCGTGCGCATCCACCGCGTCCACCTCGAGGAGGACGCGGCCAAGCTCGTGCACGCCGGCGGCGGCGGGCGCATCTCGGGCTCCGACGCCTCCGTGGTGGACTTCAACCGCGGGGGCACGCCGCTGGCGGAGATCGTCACCGAGCCGGACATCACCTCGGCCGAGCAGGCCGGCGACTTCCTGCGGCTGCTGCGCACGACGCTGCGCCAGCTCGGCGTGAGCGACGTGAACATGGAGGAGGGGTCGCTGCGCTGCGACGCCAACATCTCCATCCGCCCGGTCGGCCAGTCGGAGCTCGGCACCAAGACCGAGCTGAAGAACATGAACTCCTTCCGCTTCATCGAGCGCGGCATCCGCGCCGAGGCGGCCCGGCAGGAGGCGCTGCTGCGTGCGGGGGAGCCCGTCGAGCAGGAGACCCTGCACTTCGACCACCGCACGGAGAAGCTCACGTCGATGCGCTCCAAGGAGGAGGCGCACGACTACCGCTACTTCCCCGAGCCCGACCTCACGCCGGTGACGATCACCCCGGCGATGCTCGAGCGCGCCCGCGGCGCGCTGGGGGAGCTGCCCGCCGCCCGCGAGCAGCGCTTCGTCGACGACCTCGGCCTGCACCCCGACGCCGCGCGGCTGCTCGCCTGGCGCCAGGAGCTCGGCGACTACTACGAGGCCGCGCTGGCCGAGCGCGAGGGCACCGACCCCACGACGCTGGCCAACTGGACGACCAACGAGCTCATCGCCCGGCTGGAGCCCGACGCCGACCCCGCGGCCTCGCAGGTGACCCCTGCGGCGCTCGCGCAGCTCGTCGGCCTGGTCCAGGACAAGGCCGTCACCCCGGCGGGCGCCCGCACGGTCCTCGACCGGCTCGTGGCCGACGGCGGCGAGCCCGCGGCGATCGTGGAGGCCGAGGGCCTCGGCGCGGTCTCCGGCGACGACGCGCTCCAGCCCGTCGTGCGCGCCGCGCTGGAGGCGGATCCGGCGGTCGCCGATCGCCTGCGCAGCGGCGACATGAAGCCGATGGGCGCGATCATCGGTGCCGTCATGCGCGAGACCAAGGGCCGCGCGGACGGCAAGGAGGTCACGCGGCTCGTCCGCGCCGAGCTCGGCCTCTAGGCCGAGCGGCCCCTCAGGCCTTCGCCTCGGGCTCCGGCTCGAGGCGCAGGCGCCGTGCCAGCGGGCGGGCGATGATCAGCAGGACGATCAGCGCGGCGACCGCGGCCCAGATGACCGGGTCGTTGAGCGACAGCTCCTCCAGGCGCGAGCCGAGCAGCGTGACGATGATCATCAGCGGCAGGTAGCCGATGAGCGTCGTCCAGGTGAAGCGCCACAGCGACACGCCGGCCGCACCGGCCACGAAGCCGATCAGCGAGAACGGCACCACCGGGACGAGCCGGGCGGCCAGCAGCATGACCACGCCGCCGCGCTGCACCGCGGCCTCGGCGCGCTCGAAGCGCTGCCGGCCGATGATCCGGTGCAGCAGCGGACGCGCCGCCTCGCGGCCGATCCACCAGGTGAAGACCGCCGAGATGAGCCAGCCGCCGAGCACGAGCGGCAGCGCGCTCCAGAAGCCGTAGACGAACCCCGCGGCCGCCGTCGGGATCTCCGACGGGTACCAGACGAAGGCGTGCAGGAGCATGAGCGCCAGGAGCAGCAGGACGCCGCCGAAGCCCAGGTCGCGGATCTCCGCCCGCAGCCCTTCGGTGTCGCCGGTCAGCGCGGCCTTGACGGCGTCGCGCAGCGGCGGCACCAGCGCGACCACGGCGACCAGCGTGACGACCGCGCCGATCGTCAGCAGGATGCCCCTGCGGCTCGCGCGCTCGCGCTGGTCCTCCACGTAGGTGAGCGTAGGGGCCGTGCGCCAGGGCAGCCCGGACCTGTCGCCACGGGCCCCGGAGCGGCGTAGCATCGGGCCCATGGGACGCCTCGTGCGCATGGACCGGACAGGCCACTCCACGCTGGCGGAGTGGACCCGCGGCGACGCCGGAGCCATCGAGGCGGCCGCCCGCGCGTTCCGCACCGAGCTCGACCGGGGCTACTTCGCGCTCATCAGCCGCGGGGAGGGCCACGCGGAGCAGGTCCGCGAGCTCCCGCTGGACGCCGACCTGGTCGTCCTGCGCCTGCCGATCTCCGGCGGCTGAGGCCCGACCGCGTGGCCACCGTCGAGGAGGCCGTCCCCGCGGCGGCCCTCCCCGAGCTCGCGCGGGTGCACTGGCGCCCGCGCGTCACCAGCGAGCGCCTGGACCGCCGCGGCCGGCACTGGACGGCCACGACGCTCGCCCACGTCGTGCCCTTCACGGGCACGGGCGTGCTCCTGCTCGCGCTGGACCTCCGCCTGATCCCCTTCGCGCTCATCGCCTGGGCGCACGCCTGGCTCGTCCCGCGTGCCTACGTCTCCCGCGGGGTCAACGTCGTGCGCCCGCGTCGCTGGACGGCGTCCGCGCAGGCCGAGGCGACGTCGGTCGGCCTGCTCGGCGACCTCGTCGGTCACGACGCGCGCGACGTCCACGCCCGGACGGGCCTCGTGCCCGAGCGCGGCGCCCTGGGCGTGTGGCTCGTCGGCCCGACCGGCGCGCTGCTCGTGCGGCCCGGCGGGCGCCAGGTGCTGTGCTGGTGCGTGCGCGTGGCCGATCCGGACCTCCCGGCGGGCGACCGCATCGCGCACCTGCTGCTCGCCCTGCGCGAGGACGAGGCCGGCTTCGCCACGGTCTCCAACCTCTCCTTCGCGGGCGCGCGCTGGCGGGTCCGCCGCCGGCTCCTGCCGGCCATGCGCCCGGCGCTCGACCACGCCGCGGCGCTCGCCCGGGCCTGAGGGACCACCGGGCCAGCCGGCCCGCGCCCGGATCGGCCCGCAGGCCATGGGCCACCACCGCGCCGGGGAGGAGCATGGGCGCCATGGACACCACCAAGCCCTCCCGCCTCCTCCTCGTCCCCGAGCCCGCCGACGCCGCTGCAGCCCGGCCCGCCGCCCGTGCGGGCGGCACCCCGCGCGTGCGCCGCTTCCGCCTGGCGCGGGTGGGCACCGACGCCGGTGCCGCGCCGCCGCGCCGCCCTTGATCCTGGGCACAGGCGTCGCGACTAGCCTGGCGACATGAAGCAGCGACTGGGAACCCTCGCCAAGCGCGTCCTCGCGGTCCTGGTCCTGCTGGTGGTGGCCTGGCTCGTGCTCAAGGTGATCATCGGCGTCGCCACCGCCATCGCGTGGGTCGTCGTCGCCATCGCCGCCGTGGTCGCCGCCTTCTGGGCGGTCCGCACCCTGCGGCGATGATCTACCTCTCGATCGCGCTCATCTTCGGCGTCCTGGGCGCGGTCGTGGGCCGCGCCAAGGGGTCGAACGTGGTCGTCTGGTTCCTGATCAGCGCCGTGGTGCCGGTCCTGGCGGCGGGAAGCATGATCGTGCAGGGCGCGCACGCCGTCCGCCAGGGCGAGCCGCCGTCATTCGAGCCGCGCGAGGAGCTGCGCCGCGAGTGCCCGTCGTGCGGTCGGGTGCTCAAGCTCCACGACCAGCTGTGCCCGTGCGGGGAGGAGCTCTACTTCCCCGACGAGGCCATCGAGTCGCCGGCCGAGGCCGAGCGCCGCGGCGCGCCCGTCTGACC
>CAXUES010000135.1:0-894 GCA_964250185.1 uncultured Solirubrobacteraceae bacterium
GCTCGCGTGCGGCCGCGACGTAGACATCCACATCCCGCCGCGGGTCGATCACCGACCGCCACGGCGTCGAGCTCGCCGTCTCCGAGCCCGCCTCGGACATCTCCGCCACGCCCTACCTCGTCAAGCACCCGGCACGCGCGGCCATCGCGCTCGCGCCGCTGCTGGGCAAGCCCGCCGAGGACATCCAGGAGCTCCTGGAGAAGCGCGACACGGGCTTCCAGTACCTCGCCCGCGAGCTGCCCGCGGCCAAGGCCAAGCTCGTCGCCAAGCTCGACATCGCGGGGATCACCCTCACGCCGACGGAGCGCCGGGACTACCCGCGCGGCATGCTCGCCGCCCAGGTGCTGGGCACCGTGGGCACCGACGGCGACGGCCTCTCGGGCGTCGAGTACCGCGAGGACAAGCGCCTGGAAGGCACCGCGGGCTCGCGCCGCTCCACGCGCGACGCGCTCGGCGAGACGCTGCGCATCAAGGACCTCAAGCCCGTCGAGGACGGCGCCCCGGTGAAGCTCACCATCGACGCGGCCATCCAGGAGAAGGCCGAGGAGGTCCTCGCGGGCGTCGGGCGCACGTACTCGCCGACCGCCGTGGTCATGGACCCGCGCACCTCCGAGGTCCTCGCCCTGGCCAACTGGCCGCGCATCGACGCCAACGACCCCGGCGACGCGCCGGCCTACGCCCAGCAGGACCGCGCCGTCGGCTACACCTACGAGCCCGGCTCGACCTTCAAGGCCTTCACGGTCGCGGGCGCGCTGCAGGACGGCAAGGTCACCCCCGACGAGGAGTGGGACCTGCCCCCGAAGATCCAGGTCGCCGACCGCCTCATCGGGGAGTCCCACGACCGCGGGCCCATCACGCTGACCACCGCCGGCATCCTGGCCCAGTCCTCCAACG
>CAXUES010000135.1:904-4506 GCA_964250185.1 uncultured Solirubrobacteraceae bacterium
CCGCCGCTTCGGCTTCGGGACCAAGACCGGCATCGACCTGCCCGGGGAGGAGCAGGGCCTCGTGCTCAAGCCCTCGCAGTACTCGGGCTCCTCGATGGGCAACCTGCCGATCGGCCAGGGCGTGTCGGTGACCCCGATCCAGCTCGCGGCCGCCTACGGCGCGATCGCCAACGGCGGCGTGCTGCGCGAGCCGAAGATCCTCTCGTCGGTGGACGGCGTGCCGGTGCCCGAGCCCGCGGGCAAGCGGATCCTCAGCCCGCGGGTGGCCAGCCAGGTCCGCACGATGCTCGAGGGCGTCGTCGCCCCGGGCGGCACCGCGTCCGAGGTGGCGATCCCGGGCTACGCGATCGGCGGCAAGACCGGCACGGCCAACAAGATCGACCCGTCGGGCGGCTACTCGAAGACCAACTACGTCGCGTCGTTCGTCGGCATGGCGCCGATCGCCAAGCCCAAGCTGCTCATCAGCGTGATGGTCGACGAGCCCAAGGGCGGCTCGATCTTCGGCGCCCAGGTCGCCGCGCCGGCCTTCGGGAAGATCGCGGCGTTCGCGCTGCCCTACCTGCGGATCCCCCCGAAGTAGGCTCGGACGCCGATGACGTTGCGCGACCTCTTCGGACCGGGGCAGCCGCCGGTCCCGGTGGCCGCCCTCGCCCTCGACGACCGCGAGGTCGCCCCGGGGACGGTCTTCTTCTGCGTGCCCGGCTTCACCCGCGACGGCCACGACTTCGCGCCCAAGGCCGTCGCCGCCGGGGCCTCCGCGCTCGTCGTCCAGCGCCCGCTCGACGGCCTCGGCGACGTGCCGCAGGTGCTCGTCCCGGACGTCCGCGCCGCGATGGCGCCCGCCGCCGCCGCCCTCGCCGGCGACCCGACGAGGACGCTGCGCACCGCCGGCATCACCGGCACCAACGGCAAGACGACCACCTCCTACCTCCTGCGCGGGATCCTCGAGGGCGCCGGGCACCCCAGCGGGATGCTCGGCACCGTGGAGAGCGTCGTGGGTGGCACGCGCACGCCGACGGTGCGCACAACGCCCGAGGCGCTGGAGCTGCAGCGCACCTTCCGGGCGATGCTCGACGCGGGGGACACGCACTGCGCGATGGAGGTCTCCTCCCACGCCATGGCCCTGCGCCGCGCCGACGCGATCCACTGGGCCGTCGTCGGGTTCACCAACCTCTCGCAGGACCACCTCGACTTCCACGCCGACATGGAGGAGTACTTCCAGGCCAAGCGCTCCCTCTTCGTGGCGGCGGGTGACGCGCCCAAGGTCGTCGTGGCCGACGACGCCCACGGCCGGCGCCTGCTCGAGGACTTCCCCGACGCCGTCGGGTACGGCCTCGAGGCCGGGGAGCACCGCGCGAGCGACCTCGCCGCGGACCCCGGCGGCACGTCCTTCACGCTCGACGGCACGCGGTTCTCCTCGCCGCTGCACGGCGCCTTCAACGTCCACAACGCGCTCGTGGCCATCGGCTGCGCCCGCGCGCTGGGGCTCACCGACGCGGAGATCGCGCCCGCCCTCGAAGCGGCGGAGGGCCCGCCCGGCCGCCTGCAGCCCGTGGAGGAGGGCCAGCCCTTCCGGGTCTTCGTCGACTACGCGC
Source organism: uncultured Solirubrobacteraceae bacterium (assembly GCA_964250185.1). GTDB lineage: Bacteria > Actinomycetota > Thermoleophilia > Solirubrobacterales > Solirubrobacteraceae > Paraconexibacter. The sequence goes on from CAXUES010000135.1 coordinate 2,500, forward strand.
ACACCCCCGACGGCCTGACGTCGGTCCTCGGCGGGCTGCGCGACGTGCGCGCCGCAGGCGGCCGCGTCATCGCGGTGCTCGGCGCGGGCGGCGACCGCGACCGCTCCAAGCGCCCGCACATGGGCGCCGCGGCTGCCGAGCACGCCGACGTCACGGTGCTCACGAGCGACAACCCGCGCTCGGAGGACCCCGAGGCGATCCTCGACGAGGTCGCCGCGGGCGCCCCCGGAGCGACGCGCATCGCCGACCGCCGCGACGCCATCCACCACGCGGTGGGCCTCGCGCGCGCGGGCGACGTCGTGGTCATCGCGGGCAAGGGCCACGAGCAGGGCCAGGAGCTCGCCGGCGGCGTGAAGGTGCCCTTCGACGACGTGGCGGTCGCCCGCGAGGCGATCCGCGCGACCGGGGTGACGGCGTGATCTCCTGGACCGCCGAGCAGGTGGCCGCCGCGGCGGGCGCCGAGCTCGTCACGGGCACGGGCATCGGGGTCCGCACCGGCCCCGACGACGTCGTGATCGACTCGCGCACTGCGGGCCTCGGCCGGCTCTTCGCCGGGCTGCCCGGGGAGCACACCGACGGCGGCGCCCACGCACCGCAGGCCCTGCGCGCCGGCGCGTGGGGCGTCCTCGTGGCGCCCGCCCACGTCGCCGGGGCCGTCGCCCTGGGCTCCGGGCGCCCCGTGCTCGTGGCGGTGGACCCGCTCGCGGCCCTGCAGCAGCTCGCGACGCAGTGGCGGCGCCACCTCGGCGCCCGCGTCGTCGGGATCACCGGCTCGACGGGCAAGACCTCCACCAAGGACGTCCTGGCCGCGATGTGCGCGACGCAGCGGCGCACCGTGGCCACCGCCCAGAACCTCAACACGGAGATCGGCCTGCCGCTCACCGTGCTCGGGGCGCCCGAGGGCACCGAGGTGCTCGTGCTGGAGATGGCCATGCGCGGCGCGGGGCAGATCGCCGAGCTCGCGCGGATCGCCGAACCCGACGTCGGCGTGGTCACCAACGTCGGCCCGGTCCACCTCGAGCAGCTCGGCTCCCTCGAGGCGATCGCCGCGGAGAAGATGGCGCTCGTGGCGGGCCTGCGGGCCGGCGCCACCGCGGTCGTCCCGGCCGGCGAGCCGCTCATCGGGCCCCACCCGCGCGCCGACGTGACCACCCTCACCTTCGGGCCCGGAGGCGACGTGGACGAGGCCGACCTCGCGCAGGTCGAGCTCCCCGGCGCGTCCGCCCACATGCGCCTGAACGCCTGCGCGGCGCTGGCCGCGGCGCGGGCGATCGGCGTCGAGCCGACGGGTCGCGTCGACGTCCGGCTGAGCGCGATGCGCGGCCAGCGGCGGACGCTCGACGGCGACATCGTGGTGGTGGAGGACTGCTACAACGCCAACCCGATGTCGATGCGCGCCGCCCTCGACGACCTGGCCGCCACGGCCCCCGGTCGCACCGTCGCGGTCCTCGGCGACATGCTCGAGCTCGGCCCGGACGAGGCCGCCTTCCACGCCGCGATCGGGGAGCACGCCCGCGCCTCGGGCGTCGGCCTGCTCGTCGCCGTGGGCCCCCGCGCCACCGCCGCCTACCGCGCCGACGTCGACGCCCCCGACGCCGCCGAGGCGGCGCGCGTGGTGCCCTCCCTCCTGCAGCCGGGCGACACCGTCCTGGTCAAGGCCTCGCGCGGCGTCGGCCTGGAGGCCGTCGTGGGTGCGCTGGCCCCGGCGGCCGGGTAGCGCGGCCGGCGGCCATGGGGGAGATCTGCATCGGGGGCATCGGGTCCCTGCTCATCTGCATCTTCCTGAGCCCGCGGTTCATCGGGTTCCTCCGCGCGCGCGAGTTCGGCCAGCACATCCGCGAGGAGGGCCCCGCCGGCCACCACGCCAAGGCGGGCACGCCGACGATGGGCGGGATCATCATCTTCATCGCCGTCTCGGTGCCGTTCCTGATCCTGGTCGACTACTCCGACTGGCGGGCGATCGGCGTCTACGTCGTGGCGATGACCTGCGCGCTGCTCGGCCTCGTC
>CAXUES010000135.1:4516-5745 GCA_964250185.1 uncultured Solirubrobacteraceae bacterium
GACGCCCGCGTCGGCGTTCGCGGCCTCGTCGACGACGGCCAGAAGGTGCTCCGGCGCCGCTCGCTCGGCCTGCGCGGCCGCTGGAAGCTGCTGATCACCGTGGTGATCTCGCTGTTCCTGTGGTGGGTGGCCACCCAGAAGGCGGGCCTGCAGCCGACGCTGCGGCTGCGCTCGCTCGACGTGACGATCGACCTCGGCCCGTTCTACCCCGTGCTCATCTACCTGGTGGTCTCGGGCACGGCCAACGCCGTCAACCTCACCGACGGCCTGGACGGCCTGGCCGCGGGCTCGGCGGCCATCGTCCTGCTCGCCTACCTCGGCGTCACGTTCATCACCAGCGGCGAGCAGGAGCTCGCGCTGCTGTGCGGCTGCCTCATCGGCGCCTGCGTGGGCTTCCTGTGGTTCAACGCGTTCCCCGCGACGATCTTCATGGGGGACACGGGCTCGCTCGGCCTGGGTGGGGCGATCGCCGGCCTGGCGGTCATGACCAAGACCGAGGAGCTGCTGGTCCTCATGGGCGGCATCTTCGTCGCCGAGGCGCTCAGCGTGATGATCCAGGTCTTCTCCTTCCAGACCTTCCGCAAGCGCGTGTTCCTGATGGCGCCGATCCACCACCACTTCGAGATCTCGGGGTGGTCGGAGACGAAGATCATCCTGCGCTTCTGGATCGTGGCCGCGATCTGCTCGGCGATCGGCTTCACGATCTACCAGCAGTCGATCGCGTAGGAGCTCCCCATGAGCCTGATGGCCTCGCACCACCCGCGCCCGCCGCTGCCCGAGGGGCCCTGGCTCGTCGTCGGCCTGCAGCGCTCGGGCCTGGCCGCCGGCGCGCTGCTGGCCAGCCGCGGGGAGCGCGTCCACGGCGTGGACTCCGGGTCCCCCGACGTGCGCTCGGCCGCCTTCTCGTGCACGCTGGGCACCGACGGCGTCGCCGCGCTGGACGGGATCGGCGCCGTCGTGAAGTCCCCGGGCGTCCCGCCGCGCGCCCCGGTGCTCGCCGCGGCCCGCGCGCGCGGCATCCCCGTGCTCGGCGAGCTCGAGCTGGCCTGGCGCGTGCTCGATGCCCCCGCGTTCGTGTGCATCACGGGGACGAACGGCAAGACGACCGTGACCCAGTGGCTCGGCGACGCGCTGCGCCTGGGCGGCGTGGCCGTCGAGGTCGCCGGCAACATCGGCCGGGCGCTGTCGACCGTGGCCGCCAACCCGGTGGGCGCCGACGTCGTCGTCTG
>CAXUES010000135.1:5755-6938 GCA_964250185.1 uncultured Solirubrobacteraceae bacterium
CGTCTGCGAGTGCTCCAGCTACCAGCTGCACGACACCTCGGCCTTCGTCCCCGAGGTCGGGGTGCTGCTCAACCTCGGCTCGGACCACCTCGACTGGCACGGGAGCGTCTCGGAGTACCAGGCGGCCAAGCTGCGCCCGTTCTCCCGGCAGGGCCCCGAGGACGTCGCGATCGTCGGTGCGGGCCTCACGGTCCCCGGCCAGGCTCGCGTCGTGCACTACGTCGCCGAGGAGGCGGTCCTCCCGGGCCACCACAACGCCCTCAACGGCGGGGCGATGGCCGCCGCCGCCCGGGCGCTCGGGCTGGGGGAGGAGCACATCGCGCAGTCGCTGTCGAGCTTCGCCGGCGTGCCGCACCGCCTCGAGCAGGTCACCGTCGTCGACGGCGTCACCTACGTCGACGACTCCAAGGCGACCAACGTCACCTCGACGCTCACCGCGCTGGACGCGGTCGCCGCGCCCGTGCACCTCATCCTCGGGGGCGACGACGCCAAGGGCGAGGACTTCACGCCGCTGCGCGGCCGCGCCGCGGCGACCTACCTCATCGGCGACGCGGCGGGCCGGCTGGCCGAGCAGGTCGGCGGGGAGGCCTGCGGGACGCTCGAGGTCGCGGTCCAGCGGGCCCGCGCCGCGGCGACCGACGGCGCCACCGTGCTCCTCAGCCCGGCGTGCGCCTCGTTCGACCAGTACCGGGACTTCGAGGACCGGGGCCGGCACTTCCGGGGTCTGGTCGAGCCCCGGGCCTGACACCCGGTCCGACGCGGGGTCGGACATCCGGCCAGGACGCCCGCCGGGCAGCCGGGTCCGGCCGCGGGGCGCCGATGGCGGGCGGGTGGCGCACATCGATGACACGAGCGGGCTGACGGGCCGGCTCACGGCCGCGCTCTGCGCGGACGGCCTGACCCCCGACGCGCTCGGGGACGCGCTGACCGTCGTCGTGGAGGAGCTCGACCTCGACGCGGCGACGCTGTGGCAGCTCGCCAGGGGCGGGGGGCCGCCCGTGCGGGTGGCGACGGCCGGGCAGGACGCCGCCCACGCGGTGCCGGCCGGGCCCGGCCTCCTCCTGGTGCCGGTGCGCGCGGGCGACGCGGCCGTAGACGTCGAGCAGCGCGAGCGATTCGATCTGGCGGTCGGCGCTGCGAAGGCGCTTCACGAGCCCGCGCAGGATCGCGTACGACAGGCTCG
>CAXUES010000135.1:6948-7683 GCA_964250185.1 uncultured Solirubrobacteraceae bacterium
CGACGCGGCCGTCGGGGTGCTCGCGCTGCGCGGGCGCGCCGGCACGACGCCCTCGCGCGCACCCGCGGGCATCGCCGCCGGGCTGATCGGCGCGCTGCTGCGCCTCCGCGGGGCCGAGGAGCGCATCGAGCAGCTCGTGCACGCCCATCCCAGGACGGGGCTCCCCAACGAGGCCGACCTGCGCCGGCGCATGGCCGCCGCCGCGCCCTCGGGCGTCGTGGTCGCCGTGGGCGTCGGCCGGCTGGACGTCGTGGTCGAGGAGGTCGGGTCGCGCGCGGGGGAGGCCACCATGCGCGAGGCGGCGTGCCGCCTGGCCGCGGTGGCCGGCGCGGGCGGCAGCGTCCACCACCACGGCAGCGACGTGCTCCTCGCGCTCCTGCCCGGGACGGCGGGCGGGGAGCTGGCGCACGTGGGGCGCTCGTGCGTCGCGGCGCTCGCCGGCACGATGGTGATCGGTGGCCACGAGGTGGTGCTCGAGCCCGCCGTGGGCCTGGCCACGGTCCCGGCCGACGAGCCCGCCGAGGCGATCGACCGCGCGCTGCGCGCGCTCGCCGGCGCCCGCGAGGAGGGACCGGGCGCGGTGCGCTCCTTCGACCAGGTCGCGGCGGCACGCCGGGCCACGCTGACCCTGGAGGCCGAGCTGCGGCGCGGCATCGCGCGCGGCGAGCTCGTCCTGCACTACCAGCCGGTGGTGGCGCTGGCCACGGGGCGCATCCGGGCGGTGGAGGCCCTCGT
>CAXUES010000136.1:0-7671 GCA_964250185.1 uncultured Solirubrobacteraceae bacterium
GTCGCCACGCCGCGCAGCAGGGCGTCGCCCGCGGCGTGCCCGTGGCCGTCGTTGACGGCCTTGAAGCCGTCGAGGTCGAGGAAGAGCACGCCGAGCGAGACGCCGCTCTGCTCGGCCGCCGTGACCGCCCGGTCGAGGGCCGCCCGCGCGGCGTGCCGGTTGGCCAGGCCGCTGACCGGGTCGTGGTGGGCCAGGTAGCCGATGCGCTCCTCGGCCTCCACGCGCTCGGTGACGTCGTGCTGGACGCCGAGGTACTGCACGACGCGGCCCGTCTCGTCCTCGATCGGTGACAGCCAGACCTCGTTGTGGAAGCTGCTGCCGTCGCGCCGGTAGTTGCGCAGGGTGACGCGGCACTCCTGGCCCGCGCGCAGCGCGTCGCCCATCTCGCGCAGGGTGGCCGGGTCGGTGCCCGGCCCCTGGAGGAAGCGGCAGTTGTGCCCCAGGACCTCGTCGAGCGCGTACCCCGTCATCCGCAGGAAGCCGGGGTTGGCGTAGACGATGGGGTGGTCGGGCTGCGTCGCGTCGGCGATCGTCAGCCCGTCCCCGGCTGCGGTCATGGCCCGTTCGAACAGCACGGGCAGGTGCGTCAGCTCCGTCACCCCGCCACCATCGTCTGCGGGTGGCGGGGACTTGAGGGTGGGCAACCCACCCCGGCGCGTCGCCGCGGTCAGACCTCCATGACGACCGGCAGCACCACGGGGGCGCGGCGGGTGCGCTTGTGCACGTCGGCCATGACGCCGTCCTTGATGGCCTGCTGCAGGCCGTCGATGTCCTCGATGCCCGCGTCGAAGGCCTCGTCGAGGGCCTTCTCGATGGTGCCGCGCAGCTGCTTGGTCATCTCCTCGGCCGAGGAGATGAGCGGCACGCCGCGCAGGACGACCTCCGGGGTGCCGACGGTCTCGCCGTCCTGCTGGGAGATCGTCACGGCGACGAAGATGACGCCGTCCTGGGAGAGGTCGGAGCGGTCGCGCAGGGCGACGGCGGTCGGGTCGCCGAGGTCGAGGCCGTCGACGAGGATCATCCCCGCCTGCACGGGCGCGGCGAAGCGCACGCCGTCGGCGTGGAGGTCCAGCGGGCGGCCGTTCTCCCCGATGAAGACCTTCTCGGGGTGGATGCCCGTGGCCACGCCGAGGTCGGCGTGCAGCTGCAGCCGGCGCGCGTCGCCGTGCATCGGCATGAGGTGCTGCGGCTTGACGAGGTTGAGCATGAGCTTGAGCTCCTCGCGGTAGCCGTGGCCCGAGGTGTGGATCGGCGCGTCCTTGGCCGTGATCACGCGGCAGCCCAGGCGCACGAGGCGGCCGATGGTCTCCTCGATCGCCCGCTCGTTGCCGGGGATCGGCGTCGCGCTGAAGACGACGGTGTCGCCCTCGCGCAGGCGGATCTGGCGGTGCTCCTCGCCGGCCATGCGGCGCAGCGCGGCGAGCGGCTCGCCCTGGGAGCCCGTCGTCATGACGACGACCTTGTGGTCGGGCAGGCGCTCGACGTCGCGGGGCTGGACGATGGTCGACTGCTTGGCCCTGATGTGGCCGAGCTGCTGGCCGATCTTGACGTTGTTGACCATGCTGCGCCCGAGCAGCACGACGTGGCGGTCCAGGCGCTCGGCCGCCGTGATGACCTGCTGCACGCGGTGGATGTTCGAGGCGAAGCTCGTCACCACGATGCGGCCCTCGCAGGCGCGGAAGACGTTGGTCAGCGCCGGGCCGATGTCGGACTCCGAGGCGGCGAACCCCGGCCGGTCGGCGTTCGTCGAGTCGCCGCACAGCAGCGTCACGCCCTCGCGGCCGATGTCGACGAGGCGCGCGAAGTCGGCGGGCTTGCCGTCGACGGGCGTCTGGTCGAAGCGGAAGTCGCCCGTGAAGAGGACGGTGCCGCGCGGGGTGCGCACGGCGATCGCGGCGGCGTCCGGGATGGAGTGCGTCATGTGGACGAACTCGCACTCGAAGGTGCCGGCCTGGATGCGGTCGCCCGGCTCCACGTCGTGGCAGGTGACCTTGCCCAGGCCCTGATGCTCGGAGAGCTTGTTGCGGACCATCGCCATCGGCAGCGGCCGGCCGTAGATCGGCGGCGGCGTCGGCAGGTTCAGCTCGCGCAGCATCCACGGCACGGCGCCCGTGTGGTCCTCGTGGCCGTGGGTGATGAAGATCGCCCGCAGCTTGGACGCGCGCTCGCGCACGTAGTTGAAGTCGGGGAGGACGAGGTCGATGCCGTGCATCTCCGCGCTCGGGAAGCGCACCCCCGCGTCGATGAGGATGAGGTCGTCCTCGGTCTCCACCACGGTCATGTTCTTGCCGATCTCGCCCAGGCCGCCGAGGGGCAGGACCCGCACGACGTCGGTGGAGATGGGGCCCTCGGTCGGACGGGGGCCCTTGGGCCCGCGCGACCGGCGTCGCTTCGATGCGGTGCTCTTCTGTTCGCTCACGTGCGTGCAGCCTATGGCGCGGGTGCCGACGCGCCCGAGCGGCGCCGGCCTCAGCCCTGGCGCAGGGCGATGCCCTCGAGCACGTGCGCGACGGTCTCGCACGCGTCCACGCTGCACTCGAGCGAGTCGAAGATGTCCTTCCAGCGGATGACGACCATGGGGTCGATCCCGTTGGCGAACAGCGAGCCGATCGCGTCGCGCGAGAGCCGGTCGCCCTCGTTCTCCAGGCGGTGGATCTCCACGAGGTGCGCGCTCGCGTCGCTGCCCTCGCGCAGGCAGCGCATCGCGCGGGCGACCTGCTCGCCCGCCGCGACGAGCACCGCGGCCAGGCCGTCGGCCTGCTCCATGGGCGCCTCGACGCCGTAGATGACCATCTGGTCGACCGCCTGCTCGGCGAAGTCGACGACGTCGTCCAGGGCGGAGGCGAGCGCGTGCCCGTCGGAGGCGTCCAGGGGGAGCCGTCCCGAGGACGCCTCGACCTTGAGCCGGTGGATGATGTCGTGGGTGATGCGGTCGCCGTCCTGCTCGCAGGCCTTGAGGTCGGCGGCCAGGCCCGCGTGCTCGGGGTAGTCGGCGACGCAGTCGCGCAGGAGCACGGTCGCGCGGCGGACGTTCGTCCCGGCGGCCTCCAGCAGGACGAGCAGCTCGTCGTCTCGGCCGGGTGACCGGAAGCGGGGGAGGGGCATCCAGGGCCCGACTCTACGCCCCGGCCCGGCGCCCGGGGTCTGCCCTCGAGGCGATCACAGGACGTTCACATCTCGTTCACGCGTCGGACACGAGTCGGCGCCTCGCGGGCGGCACGGTGTGCCGCGATGGCCACCCGCCCCGACCACGACGCCGTCCTCCGGGTCGGGGAGCTCGAGGTCCACGCCGGCGACGGGCTCGTGCTCGCCTCGGGCCGGGCCGTCGCGCTCTCCGTGCGCGAGTTCGAGCTGCTGGTGGCCCTGGTGGAGCGGCGGGGCGGCATCGTCCGCCGCGACGACCTCTACGAGGCGGCCTGGGGCGTGCCCATGCGCCGTGGCGACCGGTCGATCGACGTCTACGTGCACAAGCTGCGCAGCAAGCTCGAGGCCGCGCTCCCCGCGTGGTCCTTCATCCACACCCACGTGGGGTTCGGCTACCGGCTGGACCCCGAGCGGGTCGTTCACAGCTCGTGAACATCGTCGTCACCATCCGGTCACAGGAGACGGCTCCGTCCGTCCGACAGTGCCGGGGCACCGCATCCAGGTCCTCAAGGAGCACTTCGTGAAGCACACCCGCATGTCCGTCCTCGCCGCCTGCGGCGCACTCGCCCTCGGCGCCACCGCCTGCGGCAGCAGCACCGACGACAGCAGCACGTCCGGCTCGGGCTCGAGCTCGTCGTCCGTCACGGCGACCCTGAACGGCGCGGGCTCCACCTTCGCCGCCCCGATCTACCAGCAGGTCGGGTCGACCCTCAAGGACCAGGGGCTGACGATCAACTACCAGCCCGTCGGCTCGGGCGAGGGCATCTCGCAGCTGCAGGCCGGCACCGTGGACTTCGCCGGCTCCGACCCGTCGCTCGCCGACGAGGACAAGGCCAAGCTCAAGGGCCCCGCCACGCAGATCCCGATCGCGCTCGGCGCCATCACGCTCAGCTACAACCTCGACGGCGTCAAGTCGGGCCTCAAGCTCGACGGCGCGACCGCCGCGGACATCTTCCTCGGGAAGATCACGAAGTGGAACGACCCGAAGATCGCCGCGCAGAACTCGGGCGTCTCCCTGCCGGACACGGCCATCACCGTCGTCCACCGCTCGGACTCCTCCGGCACGACGAAGGGCTTCACGACCTTCCTGGCGGCCTACTCCCCGGAGTGGAAGAGCGGCCCGGGTGTGGACAAGGAGGTCAAGTGGCCGACGGGCACGGGCGCCAAGGGCAACGACGGCGTCGCGGGCCAGGTCAAGCAGACCAGCGGCGCGATCGGCTACGTCGAGCAGGCCTACGCCCTGCAGAACGGCTTCACCTTCGCCGACGTCAAGAACAAGACGGGCGCCTTCATCGCGCCGACGCTCGAGTCGACCTCCGCGGCGGGTGACGGCCTCGACGTCCCGGCCGACCTGGGCATCTCGACCATCGACGCCCCGGGGGCCAAGGCCTACCCGATCGTCTCGCAGACGTTCCTCGACGTCCCGACCGACCCGTGCAAGCAGGGCAAGAGCAAGGACGTGGCCGCCGGCCTCTCCGCGTTCGCCAAGTTCCTGACGGGCTCGGACGGCCAGGACACGATCAAGAAGCTCGCCTACGCCCCGCTGCCGTCCGCGCTGCTCTCCAAGGCCTCCTCGGCCGCGGGCGAGATCGTGTGCAACGGCGCCCCGGTGGGCCAGTAGCGCCATGGCCTCCAGCGCCGCACGCCTCGGCGAGCCCGCCCGCCCCTCCTTCGAGGGGCGGACGGGCGCGGCGCGCCGGGCCGACCCGCTCTTCCGAGGGCTGCTGACGGGTGTCGCGGGCCTCGTGCTCGTCCTCATCGCGGTCTTCCTCGTCTTCCTGATCCTGAAGGCCCGCGTGGCCTTCGCCCACCAGGGCTTCTTCTCGTTCATCTTCACGAACGACTGGAACCCCTCCAAGGAGATCTACGGCTCCTGGCCGCTCGTGGTGGGCACCCTCGTCACCGCGGTCGTCGCCCTCGTCATCGGCGTCCCGATCGCCGTGGCCACCGCGCTGTTCATCACCGAGCTGTGCCCGAACCGGCTCAAGCAGCCCCTGACGATCCTCGTCGAGCTGCTCGCCGCGGTCCCCTCGGTCGTCTACGGCCTCTGGGGCTTCTTCGTGCTCGTCCCGAACCTCACGGGCATCGAGCAGTTCATCAGCGACAAGCTGGCCTTCCTGCCCTTCTTCGGCGGCACCGTCGCCGGCCCGAACTACTTCATCGCCGGGCTCGTGCTGGCGATCATGATCCTGCCGATCGTCTCGGCGATCTCCCGCGAGGTGATCTCCACGGTCCCCGCCGACCACAAGGAGGCCGCGCTCGCGCTGGGCGCCACGCGCTGGGAGATGATCCGGGTCGCGGTGATCCCCTACTCGCGCTCGGGCATCGTCGGCGGCGCCATGCTCGGCCTGGGCCGCGCGGTCGGCGAGACGGTCGCCGTGGCCATCGTCATCGGCCAGACGCCGCAGATCGGCGATTCGCTCTTCAACCAGGGCTCGACCCTGGCGGCGCAGATCATCGCCGAGTTCGGCGAGGCGGGCTCCGACGCGCTGCACTCCGGCGCGCTCATCGCCTGCGGCCTCGTCCTCTTCATCCTCACCCTGATCATCAACGGCATCGCGCGCTACCTCGTCATCCGCGCGGACCGCATCAACGCCCCGGCGGCCGCGGTGGCACCGCCCGCCGCCGCGGGTCCCACCGCCGGAGCAGGAGCCGCCTCGTGAGCACCACACGCGCCAGCGCCGCCGACATCCTGCGCCCCCCGACGGGGCGTCGCCGCGGCACCGACCAGGTCATGCGCGGCCTGCTGACGCTCGGGACGGTCATCGCGCTCATCCCGCTCGTCCTCGTCGTCTACTACCTGCTCAAGAAGGGCCTCGGCGCCCTGTCGGTCGACTTCTTCACGACCGACCCGACGGGCAACTTCCTGGGCGACCAGGGCGGCATCCGCTCGGCGATCCTCGGCTCGCTGGAGATCGTCGCGCTCGCCTCGGTCATCGCCATCCCGATCGGCATCGGGGTCGCGCTGTACCTCGTCGAGTTCGGCAAGCGCAACGCCTTCTCGCAGGTCGTCCGCTACTTCGTCGACGTCATGACGGGCGTCCCGTCGATCGTCTTCGGCCTCTTCATCTACATCGTGCTCGTCGTGAGCGGCATCGGCGGCTCGTTCGCCGGCTGGAAGGGCTCCATCGCCCTCGCGCTGCTCATGCTGCCGGTGGTCACCCGGTCGGCCGAGGTCGTCCTCGGGCTCGTGCCCGAGGCGCTGCGCGAGGCCGCCCTCGCGCTGGGCACGCCGCGCTGGAAGGTCGTGATGAAGATCGTCCTCCCGACGGCCCTCCCCGGCCTGGTCACCGGCTCGCTGCTGGCGGTCGCCCGCGCCATGGGGGAGACGGCCCCGCTCATCTTCACCGCCGCCTCGGTCTTCGCCTCGACGGGGAACCTCGGACAGCGCATGAACTCGCTGCCCGTGCAGATCTACAACGACGTATCCTCACCCAACGACCAGCTCGTCGAGCGGGCCTGGGGGTCGGCGCTCACGCTGGTCGCCCTCATCCTGCTCATCACCCTGATCGCGCGCTTCGTAGCGCGCAGGAGCCGCTTCGCATGAGCCAGGACCCGACGACGGACGCCCCCCGACCCGTGACCGAGATCCCCTTGCCCGAGCCTGCGGCCAACCGCGGCACCACCCGCGCACCCGACGTGCGCGAGCGGCCCGCCGCCGCCGCGCCGGCCGCCACCGGGCACTCGATGTCCGTGCAGGACCTCCAGGCCTACTACGGCGGCACGCACGCCATCAAGGGCGTGTCGATCGAGTACGCCGCCAACCAGGTGACGGCCATGATCGGCCCGTCGGGCTGCGGCAAGTCGACCGTGCTGCGCTGCCTCAACCGCATGCACGAGGAGATCCCCGGCGCGCGGGCAACCGGCTCGGTCAAGCTCGACGACACCGACATCTACGGCTCCGGGGTCGACGTCGTCGCCGTGCGCCGCGCGATCGGGAGGGTCTTCCAGAAGCCGAATCCGTTTCCGACGATGTCGATCTTCGACAACGTCGCCGCGGGGCTCAAGCTCAACGGGACCAAGGGCGGCGACCTCAACGAGCGCGTCGAGAAGGCGCTGATCGGCGCGGGGCTGTGGGACGAGGTCAAGGACCGGCTCTCCTCGCCGGGCATCGGCCTCTCCGGCGGTCAGCAGCAGCGGCTGTGCATCGCGCGCACGACCGCGGTCCAGCCCGAGGTCATCCTCATGGACGAGCCCTGCTCGGCGCTCGACCCGATCGCGACGCTGAAGATCGAGGAGCTCATCGAGGAGCTCAAGCGCGAGTACACGATCATCATCGTGACCCACAACATGCAGCAGGCCGCGCGCGTGGCCGACACGACGGCGTTCTTCTACCTCGGCGAGCTCATCGAGCACGACACAACCGAGAAGATCTTCTCCAACCCGGCGCAGAGCCGGACCGAGGAGTACGTCACGGGCAAGTTCTCCTGATGGCCGTCGGAGACGGCCGCGGGCTGCGGCGCTCCTTCCGCGAGGAGCTCGCCGAGCTCGAGGCCAGCGCCCTCGGTGGCCTCGGCCTGGTGGTCG
>CAXUES010000137.1:0-7624 GCA_964250185.1 uncultured Solirubrobacteraceae bacterium
CCCCAGGGGGACATGAGCCGGTCGGTCAGCAGCGTCCGCTCGCCGTCGGCGCCGATCCGCCAGACCCGGTGGGCGCCCGTCTCGCAGACCACGAGGCCCGTGCCGTCCACGCACGCGCCCTGCGGCGCGTAGAACCCCGCGTGGACGGCGTGCAGGGCGCCGTCGGGCTCGCAGACGAGCACGCGGTCGTGGCCCGTGTCGCAGACGAGCAGCCGCGGCGCGGCCGGGTCGCGGTCGTCGGCGGCCAGGCCGCCGGGGAAGGCGAGCTCGCCCGTGGAGGCGCGCAGGTCGTCGGCGACCTCGCGGCGCGCGGGCTCCAGGAGCCGTGCGAGGTCGCGGGGCGCGCCCGCCTCGTCGCGCTCGGCGACGAGCGCCTCCACCGCCGAGGCGACCTCGACCGCGTGGCCCTCCCCCGACCACCGCGCGGCCTCGCGGCCCGTCGCGTCGACGAGCACGAGCGTCGGCCAGGCGCGCACCGCGTAGGCGTCCCAGGCGGTGCCCGCGGCGTCGTCGAGCACGGGGTGCTCCAGACGCATGCGCGCCGCGGTCGCCTCGACCGCCGCGTGCTCGCGCTCGTGGGCGAACTTCGGCGAGTGGACGCCCAGGACGACGAGGTCGCCGGCGAAGCGCCGCTCGAGCCCGCGCAGCTCCTCGGCGACGTGGTGGCAGTTCACGCAGCCCGAGGTGAAGAAGTCCAGCAGGACGACGTTGCCGCGCAGCTCCTCCAGGGTCGGGCCGTCCCCACCGACCCAGCCTCCTGCCCCGACGAGCTCGGGGGCGCGCACGCGGACGCCGTCCATGCGCCTGAGTCTGACGCACCGCCCGGGCGGCGCCTACCGCCCGATCGCGGTGAGCTCGCGCGGGCGCAGGAGCACGAGGAGCTCCCCCGCGCCCCCGCCGTGCAGGCGGATGCCGCAGATCCCGCCCTTCTTGAAGTCCACGCGGGCGCCCGTGAGGTCGTGGACGACCTGCGACAGCGACGGCTCGTGACCCACGAGCAGGACGCGCTCCTCCGGCGAGCAGGCCGCGGCGAGCTCCAGGGCGACCTCGCGGTCGAAGCCCTCGGCCAGCGGGTCGTGCACCACGGGCTCGATGCCCAGCGGAGCCGCGGCCAGGCGCGCCGTCTCGAGCGCGCGGAGCTTGGGCGAGGTGAACAGCAGCGCCACCGGCACGCCGAGCATGGCCAGCGCGCGGCCGGCCGCGCGGCCCTGCTCGCGCCCTCGGTCGGTGAGCTCGCGCTCCGGGTCGGGGCGCGAGCCGTGCGGCACCGCATCCCCGTGGCGGAGGATCCACAGCTGCTTGGCCATCGGCGCCAACGCTACGCCTCCGGGGCGCCCCGCCGTGTGAACGCCCCGCGACCGACTTGCGTCGTGTGCGCCACGTCGCATACCCTCGGGTATGTGGGAGCCGTCGCCACACCCCGGGCCGCCGCCGCCCGCGCCACGCGCGAGCGGCTGCTCGACGCCGCGATCGAGCGCTTCGCCGCCGAGGGCACCCGCGCGAGCTTCAGCGCCGTCGCCGCCGACGCCGGCGCGACCAAGGGCGCGCTCTACCACCACTTCGCGGCCAAGGACGGGCTGGTCGAGGCGGTCTACCGCGAGGTGGCCAACCGCCACGCCGAGCGCATCCTCGAGGCGACCCGCGACGGCAGCGGCCGCGTGCGGCTCTTCGCGCTCGTCGACGAGTCCGCGCGGCGCTACTCCTCGGGCACGCCGTTCTACGCGCTGCTCATCAGCCTGCACGTCGAGGCCCAGACGACCCGCCCGCACCTCGCGCCGATCGCCTCGCGGCTCATGCTCGCCCAGCGCACCTACATGCGCGACCTCGTCGCCGCCGGCCAGGCCGACGGCTCCATCCGGACCGACCTCGACGCCGAGGCCGTCGGCACGACCGTCAACTCCGCCCTCATGGGCCTCTTCCTCACCCAGCACCACGAGGCCGCGCCCGAGCAGCGCCGCCTCGTCGCCCAGTTCCGCTCCCTCCTGGAGGCGCTCCTATGAGCACGACCGCAGTCCCCACCGGCACCATCGACTTCACCGTCCCGCCCGAGCTGTCCGAGCTCGTCGAGCGGGTCCGCGCGTACACGAACGAGGTGTGCATCCCGGCCGAGGCGCGCATCGCCGACCCGGACGACCTGCTCGGCAGCTGGCACGTCGTCGAGAAGCTGCGCGACGAGGCCCGCGCCCGCGGCATCTCCACCCCGCACCTGCCGGAGGAGTGGGGCGGCCTCGGGATCGGCGTGCTCGGGATGGCGCTCATCTCCGAGGTGGTCGGCGTCTCCGCGCTCGCCCCGCTCGGCCTCAACGCGATGGCCCCCGACGAGGGCAACATGCACACGCTGCTCATGGCGGGCCGCCCCGACCAGCTCGAGGAGTTCCTGCGCCCCCTGGCCGAGGGCCGCACGCGCTCCTGCTTCGCGATGACCGAGCCCGACGTCGCCTCGTCGGACCCGACGAACCTGCAGACGACCGCCGTGCGCGAGGGCGACGAGTGGGTGCTCAACGGGAAGAAGTGGTGCATCACCGGCGCCGAGGGCGCCGCGTTCTCGATCGTCGTGGCCAAGACGGGCACCGACGACGCCAAGGGCCACCGGAACTACTCGCTGATCCTCGTCCCGACCGACACGCCCGGCTGGGAGATCAGCCGGGTGCCGGGCTGGATCGGCTTCCACTCCCCGGGCGGGCACCCGGAGATCACGCTGACCGACGTGCGCGTGCCGGTGGGGAACCTCCTCGGCGGCGAGGGCGAGGGCTTCGTCATCTCCCAGAAGCGCCTGGCCGGCGGCCGCCTGGCCCACGCGATGCGCTGGATCGGGATCGCCCAGCGCGCGCTGGACCTCACCGCCCAGCGCCTGCTGGAGCGCGAGGCGTTCGGCAAGCCGCTGGCCCAGCAGCAGGGCCTGCAGTTCATGATGGCCGACTCCGCGATGGACCTCTACGCCTCGCGGCTGATGACCCTGCACACGGCCTGGAAGGTCGAGCACGGCCTGCCCCACCGCCAGGAGGTCGCGATGACCAAGACCTTCGTGAGCGAGGCCTACGGGCGCATCATCGACCGCGCCGTGCAGATCCACGGCGCCGCGGGCGTCGCCCACGACCTGCCCGTCGCCCAATGGTACGCCGACGCGCGCGCCGCGCGCATCTACGACGGCGCCAGCGAGGTGCACCGCATGACGATGGCCCGCGAGCTGCTCAAGCTCGCCGCCAAGGGCGAGTCGACCAAGGCCGCGGCGGGCGACCTCACCTCGTGAGCCCGCACGCCCTCGCCCCCGACGACGTCGTCGCCACGCGCGCCGACGCCGACCCCGCCGCCCGCGAGCCGCTCGTCGTCCTGGACGAGCTCACGGCGTTCCTGGACGAGCACGACCTCGCCGCGGGCGCCGGGCCGCCCGAGCTCACCCCGCTCGGCGACGGCCACTCCAACGTGACGTTCGCGCTGCGCCGCGGCGACCGCGAGCTCGTGCTGCGCCGCCCGCCGCGTGGGCCGCTGCCGCCCAGCGCGCACGACGTCATCCGCGAGGCGCGCGTCGTCGGCGCGCTCGCCGGGCGCGCGCGCGTGCCCGCGGTGCTCGCCGTCGAGGAGGACCCCGCGCGCATCGGCGCGCCGTTCTACGTCATGGAGCGCGTCGAGGGCGAGGTCCTCGCCGACGCGATGCCGCCCGCGCTGGACACCCCCGAGCACCGCGGGGCGCTCGGCGCCGAGCTCGTCGACGCGCTCGCCGAGCTGCACGCGGTGGACTGGCGCGCCGCCGGCCTGGAGGGCTTCGGGAAGCCCACGGGCTACCTCGAGCTCAGGCGCTTCGGCGGCCTGTGGGAGCACAACCGCACCCGCGATGTCCCCGAGGTCGAGGAGGTCCTGCGCTGGCTCGCGGCCGAGCTGCCCCCCGAGCAGGAGGCGACGATCGTCCACGGCGACTACCGCCTGGGCAACGTGCTCGTCGCCGCGCAGCCCCCCGCGCGGGTGACCGCGGTCCTCGACTGGGAGATGGCCACGATCGGCGACCCGCTCGCCGACGTGGGCTACCTGTGCATGTCGTGGTCGGACCGCGACGACCCGCAGGGGCCCATCGAGCTCAGCCCGGTGACGCGGCAGGAGGGCTTCCCCACGCGCGCCGAGCTCGTGGCGCGCTACGAGGAGGCCTCGGGCCGCTCGATGGCGGCCGCGGACTGGTACCTCGTGCTCGCGCTCCTCAAGACCACGGTCTTCATGGAGGGCAACTACAAGCGCGCGGTCGAGGGCTCCTCCGACGACGCCTACAACCGCTCCTTCGGCGACAGCGTCCTCGCGCTGGCCCAGCGCGCGGTCGAGGTGACCCGTGCCTCCGCGTAGCGGGCTGCTCATCGACTGGGGCGGCGTGATGACGTCCAACGTGTTCGAGGCGTTCCGGGCGTTCGCCGTGACCGAGGGCCTGGACGTCGACCGCATCCGCGACCTCTTCGCCTCCGACCCCGAGGCGCGCGGGCTGCTGGAGGGCTTCGAGCGCGGCACCCTCGCGCCCGCGGACTTCGAGGCGCGCTTCGGCGCGCTGCTCGGCGTGCGCGACCACGAGGGCCTCATCCGCCGGCTCTTCGCCGGCCTGCGCCAGGACCGCCGCATGCAGGACGCCGTCGCCGCGTTCCGCGTGGCGGGCGTGCGCACCGGGCTGCTGTCGAACTCCTGGGGCGGGGAGAGCTACGACCGCGGCCGCTTCGGCGAGCTCTTCGACGTGCTCGTCGTCTCGGGCGAGGAGGGCATCCGCAAACCGGAGCCCGGGATCTACGCGCTGGCCGCCGAGCGGATGGGCCTGGCGCCGGAGGAGCTCGTCTTCGTCGACGACCTGCCCGGCAACCTCAAGCCCGCGCGGGCGCTGGGCATGGCCACCGTCGTGCACCGCGACGCCGACACGACGCTCGCCGAGCTGCAGGAGCTGCTCGGGGTGACGCTCCCCTAGGAGCGGACGGGAGCTTCGGAGGAGGAGGAGGTCACGTCGACGACGGCGTGCTCCTCCGTCAGGTGGCGCTGGGACTCCGCGATCCGCGCACGGGTGCGCGCGTCCTTGGCCAGCTTGGCCGCCTCCTCGAAGAGACGTGCCCCTTCGGGGCTCTGGGCCATCTGCCGGACACGCTCTGCGAAGGCCATCTCGGAGCGGACGCTATCCGATCGGCCCGGGTGCTGACGCGCTGTCGTGTCAGCATGCTCACTGCGATGCCCGACGCCGATCTCGAGTCCCGCCTGGCCGCGCGTGACTCCGAGCTGGCCGCCAAGGAGCGCGAGCTGGCGGCCTCGGCGAGCGAGCTGCGCGCCTCCTACGTGGCGACGGTGCGGGCGCTGGCCAACGCGGTGGAGGCCCGCGACGCCTACACGAGCCGCCACGCCGAGCGCGTCGCGGCCTACGCCGGGCGCCTGGCCGCCGCGCACGGCACGCCGCTGGACGACGCCGAGGCGGTCGAGTTCGGCTTCCTGCTGCACGACATCGGCAAGGTCGCGGTCCCCGACGCGATCCTCTTCAAGCCCACCCCGCTGGACGACGCGGAGCGCGCGCTCGTCGAGCGCCACGTGGTCGTCGGGTGGGACATCCTGCGCGACGTCCCGTGGCTCGGGCAGGCGCGCCTGGTCGTGCGCCACCACCACGAGCGCTGGGACGGCGCGGGCTACCCCGACGGCCTGGCGGGCGAGGACATCCCGCTCGCGGCGCGCATCTTCGCCGTGGCGGACACGCTCGACGCGCTCACCACCGACCGCCCCTACCGCCCGGGGAGCACGTTCGCCGAGGCGCGCGCGACGATCGCCCGGGGGGCGGGGACGCAGTTCGACCCCGCCGTGGTCGCCACCCTCGCCGCCCTGGGCGACGAGGAGCTCGCGGCGCTGGCCGCTAGCGCTTCCCCCGCCCATAGAGGAACCTGAAGAACCCGCCGAGCACCTTGGTCTCCCGGGCGCGGTTGGGGAACGTCTGCACCTCGCGCTTGAGGTGGTACTTGGAGACGAAGAGCGACTGCATCCGCGTGAACTTGCGGATGCCGCCGGCGCCGTGGCGGGTGCCGAGGCCCGAGGCCTTCCAGCCGCCCATCGGCAGCTCCAGCGAGACGTAGTTGAGCACGGCGTCGTTGACGCACACCGCACCGGCCTCGAGCTGGCGGGCGACCTCCTCGGCGTGGTCGACGTCGCGGCCGAAGACGCTGGCGGCCAGGCCGTAGGGGGAGTCGTTGGCCAGGCGGATGGCCTCGGCCTCGTCGCGCACCGCCATGACGGGCAGCGTCGGCCCGAAGGTCTCCTCGGTCATGCAGGTCATGGAGTGGTCGGCGCCGTCGATGAGCGTCGGCTCGAACCACTGGCCGCCCTGCCCGTCGTGGCCGCGGTGGCCGCCCACGAGGATCTTCGCGCCCTTGGCGCGCGCGTCCTCGACGTGGGACTCGATCGTGTCGACCTGCGGGGCGAAGGTGATCGCGCCGACCTCGGAGGTGCCCGGGCCCGTGGAGCGCTCGTTGCGCAGCGCGCGCATGCGCTCCTCCAGCTTGGCCACGAACTCGTCGTGGACCGGCTCGGCGACGTAGACGCGCTCCACCGAGATGCACGTCTGGCCGGAGTTGAGCATCCCGTAGAACACCGCGGTGTTGGCGGCGCGGTCCAGGTCGGCGTCCTCCAGGACGATCATCGGGTCCTTGCCGCCCAGCTCGAGGGAGACGGGCGTGAGCGTCTGCGCCGCGCGCTCCATGACCTTCCTGCCGGTGGCCGTGGAGCCGGTGAACATGATCATGTCCACCTCGTCGGTGAGCGCCGCGCCCGTGGCGCCGCGGCCCGTGGCGATCTGCAGCACGTCGGCGGGCAGGCCGCACTCGACGAGGCCCTCCAGCAGCACCTCGCTGGTCAGGGGCGTCACCTCTGAGGGCTTGAGGATGACGCTGTTGCCCGCGGCCAGGGCGGGGATGCAGTCCCCGAAGGAGTTGGTCAGCGGGTAGTTCCACGGCCCGATCACGCCGACGAGGCCGAGCGGGCGGTAGCGGACGACGAGCTTCTTGCCGATGGCGAGCGGCGAGGCGCTCTTCACGCGCTCGTCGGCGAGGTACTTCGGCGCGTTCTTGGCCCAGAAGCCGAAGGCCGACATCCCGTAGGACCAGTCGGCGATGAGCGCGTCCTCGTACGTCTTGCCCGTCTCGGACATGATCGTGCGGATCACGCGGTCCTGGTGCTCGCCGAGCCACTTCTGCATGCGGCGCAGGACGCGGCCGCGGCCCTCGAAGCCGAGCGCCTCCCAGCCGGGCTGGGCGGCGCGCCCGCGGCGGGCGAGCTCGGCGACGGCCTCCGGGCCGAGGTCCGGCACGCGGGCGATGACCTGGCCCGTGGCGGGGTCGAGCACCTCGATGCGCTCGGACCCCTCGGGGCTCTCGACGGCGGGGCGCTGCTCCGTGGTGGCCATGGAGCAGAGCCTACGCCGTGTCAGCCGGGGCTCGCGTCAGACCTCGGCGAGCACGATCGTGTCGATGCCGGCGGGCTCCTGCGGGCGGTCGCGGCCGTCGGTGGGCAGGCCCTCGAGGGCGTCCACGACGTCCATGCCGTCGGTCACCTGGCCGAAGACGGTGTGCTTGCCGTCGAGCCACGGGGCGGCCGGGGTGGTGACCAGGAAGAACTGCGAGCCGTTGGTGTTCGG
>CAXUES010000138.1:0-7589 GCA_964250185.1 uncultured Solirubrobacteraceae bacterium
GAGCACCGCCATCGCGGCGTTCAGCTACTACGTCATCGAGCTGCCGTTCCTGCGGAAGAAGCCGGGGCTCTCCCGGAGACCATGAGGTGCCAGCGAGCATTGCGTCGCGGAGTGCACAAGTCACTGAACCGGGCGTTCACCCCACTGTGACGAGCTCCGCGGCGAAGCCGAAGAACGCCCCGCTGGTCAACACGCCCGGCAGTGCCTCCAGCCCCGCGATCACCTCGCGCTCGACCGGCTTCATGCGCACGTCGATGAGCAGGTTGCCACGCTCGGTGATGACGGGTCCGTCCTTGCCGCCGCCGGCCATGCGCGGCAGCGCTTGCGAGCCGATCCCGGCGACCTCGGCCTCGAAGAGCTCGACCGCGTCGGGGGTCACCTCGAAGGGGACCGCGAAGCGCTCCCCGAGGACGTCGACGAACTTGCTGGCGTCCACCACGACGTAGCGCCGCTCGGTCATCGCGAAGGCGAGCTTCTCGCGCAGCAGCGCGCCGCCGCGACCCTTGATCAGGTTCCCGGCGGGATCGACCTCGTCGGCGCCGTCGAAGGCCCAGTCCAGGCGGCGCAGGCCGGACTGCAGGACCGCGAGGCCGACGTGGTGGGCGGTCGAGGCGACCTCCAGGGAGGTCGGGACGACCGTCACGCCCCGCAGCTCCCCCGCGGCGACGCGCCGGCCCAGCGCCTGCACGACGCAGAAGCTCGTCGAGCCCGATCCCGCGCCGATGACCTCGCCGTCGCGCGCCACGGCAGCCACCTGCTCGCCGATCTCCCGCTTGGCCTCGAGGTCGGAGATCGTCGACGGATCGATGCCGAGGTCCATGCGCGGATCTTGACGCGCGGAGCCGCTGGTGGGGTAGGAGGCCTCGGTGACCCGACGCCTGCTCCTGCTCGCCGCGACGGCGGCGGCCCCGCTGCTCGCCGCCGGCACGGCGGTCGCTCCCGCCCAGGCCGCGAGCTGCGCGTCCGGCGGCCCCGTCCAGGGGCAACCGCTGGACGCGGCCATCCTCGGCGTCGCCAACACGACCTGCCGCCAGGCGCGTCGCGTGGCCCGCGCCTACCTGCAGCAGGTGCCGTGCCCCGGCTCGTGCACGGCGCTCGGCTTCCGGTGCAAGGCCCGGCTGGTCGGCGGTGAGGACGTCCTCGTGCGCTGCACGAAGGGACGCCGCGTCGTGCGGCTCGAGCTCGTCTAGCCCGCGGCGCGCTCGCGCAGGAGCGGCAGCACGTCCTCCGTGAAGTGCTCGAGGAAGCGCGACTGGTCATCACCCGGGCCGTGCAGCACGAGGTCCTGGAAGCCCAGGTCCAGGTAGGCGCCGATGCGCTCGACGACCTCGGCGGGGTCGGCGGAGACGATGAAGCGCCGGTGGGCCTGGTCGAGGTGGTCGTCGGCGACGCGCTCCATCTCGACGGGATCCTCGATGCCCTCCTTCTGCTCCGGGGTGAGCGACAGCGCCGCCCACGGGTGGCAGTTGGTGTACGCGTGCTCCTCGTCGCGGTCGTAGGACACCTTGATCTCGATCTGCCGGCGGATGGCCGACGCGTCACGACCCGCCTGCGCGGCGCCCTCCTCCACCTTGCCGAGCAGCTCCCGGTAGAGCTCGGGGTCCTTGCCGCTCGTGCAGATGAACCCGTCCCCGACCCGCCCGGCGAGCTTGGCCGCCAGCGGGCCGGACGCCGCCACGAAGATGGGCACGGGCCGTTCGGGACGGTCGTAGATCGTGGCCTGCGAGAGCGAGTACCACTCGCCCTCGAAGTCCACGCGCTCCTGCGTCCACAGCAGCCGCATCACCTCGATGGCCTCGGCGAGGCGGAGGCGCCGCTCCTTGCGGCCGGGGAACTCCATGGCGGTCGCGGGGACCTCGTTGAGCGCCTCCCCCGTCCCGACCCCGAGGTAGATCCGCCCCGGGTTGAGCAGCGCGAGCGTGGCGAACGCCTGGGCGATCGTCGAGGGGTGGTAGCGGAAGGTCGGCGTGAGCACGCTCGTGCCGAGCACCGCCCGCTGCGTGCGCTCGCCGAGCGCGCCGAGCCACGGCAGCGTGGCCGGCGCGTGCCCGCCCGTGTGCCGCCACGGCTGGAAGTGGTCGGAGAACGCGACCAGGTCGAGGCCCCGGCGCTCGGCCTCCACGGCGAAGTCGAGCAGCTCCCGCGGGCCGAACTGCTCCGACGAGGCCTTGTAGCCGATCCTGACGTCGCTCACGGGCAGCGACGCTAGTGCCCGCCGTCGGCCACTACTTGATCGAGTCGTACACCTTGAACAGCGGCATGTACATCGAGATGACGATGAAGCCGACCATCCCGCCGACCACGATGATCATCACCGGCTCGAGGATGCTCGTCAGCGACTTGACCGCCGACTCGACCTGGTCCTCGTAGAAGTCGGCGACCTTGGAGAGCATGGTGTCCAGCGCGCCGGTCTCCTCGCCGACGCCCACCATGTGGGTGACCATCGCGGGGAAGACGGGCGAGTCCTTCAGCGGCCCGGCGATCGTGCCGCCTTGGGTGACCGACGCGATGACGTCGCCCATGGCCTTGTCGACGACGTCGTTGCCCGCGGTCTTGCCCGTGATCTCCAGCGCCGCCAGGAGCGGGACGCCGGCGCTGATGAGCGAGCTGAGCGTGCGCGACCAGCGGGCCAGCGCGACCTTCTGGACGATGTCGCCGATCTTCATCGGGATGCGCAGGCAGAAGCGGTCCCACTGCGCGCGGCCGCGCTCGGAGCGCTTCCAGCGGCGGAACGTCCACACGATGCCGGCGACGACGAGCGCCATCGCCCACCAGTAGCCCGTCATCGCCTTGCTCAGCGCGACGGTGAACTTGGTGATGGCCGGCAGCTCGCCGCCGAAGGACTTGAAGACCCCGACGAAGACCGGGACCAGGAAGGTGACGAGCGCGATGAGGACCAGCAGCGAGAAGGAGATGACCACCGCGGGGTAGGCCATGGCGCTCTTGATCTGCCGGCGCAGCGAGTCGTCCTTCTCGAGCTGGTCGGCCACGCGCAGCAGCGACTGGTCGAGGATGCCGCCGGTCTCCCCTGCCCGCGTCATGGCCACGAAGAGCGGCCCGAAGATGCGTGGGTGCCGCGCGAAGGCGTCCGACAGCGGCAGGCCGGCCTCGACGTCCTTGCGCACGCTGACGAGCGTCTCCTTGAGCAGCTCGTTCTCCGTCTGGGCCTCCAGGACGTAGAGCGCGCGGAGGATCGTCATGCCCGAGTCGACCATCGTGGCCAGCTGGCGGGTGAAGATCGTCAGCTCGGCCGCCTTGACGCGGCGCAGGAAGTCGAACTTGATCTCGCGCGACTGGTGCTTGGCCGCGATGTCCAGCACGACGAGGCCGCGGGCCTTGAGCTGGTCGGCGACGGCCTGCTTGTTCTCGGCGTCGACCTCCCCCCCGGCCTTCTGGCCGGAGAAGTCCATCGCCTTGAAGACGAAGGTGCTCATGCCGCACGGCCCCACGCGGCGGTGTCGTCGCCCCCGAAGCCGCCCGCCGCGCCGCCGAGCAGGCGCTTGAGCTCGTCGGGCTGGTCGGAGCGGGCCTCCGCCGCACGCTGGGTGATCCTGCCGGCGCGCACGAGCGAGGCCAGCGCGGTGTCCATCGTCTGCATGCCGACGCTCCCGCCGGTCTGCATGGAGCTCGCGATCTGGTGGGTCTTGCCCTCGCGGATGAGGTTGCGCACCGCGGGCGTCGGCACGAGCGTCTCGCAGGCCACCGCGCGGCCGGAGCCATCGGCGGTCGGCACGAGCGTCTGGGTCATGATCCCCTGCAGGGCGATCGACAGCTGCACGCGGACCTGGGCCTGCTGGTGGGCCGGGAAGACGTCGATGACGCGGTCGATGGTCGACGGCGCGCTCTGCGTGTGCAGCGTGGCGAAAACGAGGTGGCCGGTCTCCGCGGCGGTCAGCGCCGTGGAGATCGTCTCGAGGTCGCGCATCTCGCCGACGAGGATCACGTCGGGGTCCTGGCGCAGCGCGGCCTTCAGCGCGGCGGCGAAGCTCGTGGCGTCCGAGCCGAGCTCGCGCTGGTTGACCATCCCCTTCTTGCTGCGGTGCAGGAACTCGATCGGGTCCTCGATGGTGAGGATGTGGTCCTCGCGCGAGCCGTTGATCTCGTCGATCATCGAGGCCAGCGACGTCGACTTGCCCGAGCCCGTCGGTCCCGTGACGAGCACCAGGCCGCGCGGCTTGACGCAGAAGTCGTGCACGACGGACGGCAAGCCGAGGTCGTCGATGGGGACGATCTGCGAGGGGATCAGCCGGAAGGCCGCGCCGAGCGCCGAGCGCTGGAAGTAGGCGTTGACGCGGAAGCGGGCGGCGCCGGGGACCGTGTAAGCGAAGTCCAGCTGCCAGTCCGTCTCCAGGCGCTGGCGCTGGTCGTTGGTGAGGATCCCGTAGATGATCTCCCGGGTCGTCGTGGGATCGAGCACCGGGTGGTCCTCCATCGGCTGCAGCCGCCCGCGCACCCGGATCATCGGGTGCGACCCCGCGGTGATGTGCAGGTCGGAGGCGCGCCGGTCGAGCACGTCGGTGAGCAGGTCGGCGAAGTCGAGTCCCATCCCT
This sequence comes from uncultured Solirubrobacteraceae bacterium, assembly GCA_964250185.1. Classification (GTDB taxonomy): domain Bacteria; phylum Actinomycetota; class Thermoleophilia; order Solirubrobacterales; family Solirubrobacteraceae; genus Paraconexibacter. Next base: position 4,551 of record CAXUES010000138.1, read on the forward strand.
CCCCCCACATCGGCGCGTGGGCCGCGCGCCTTGACCGCCGTCCGGAGCGCCTGGACGCCCGCGCTGGCGCACCCGCGCTCCGATCGGCAAGGTGGTCGGTGATGATCGAGATCGAGCACCTGACCAAGCGCTACGGCGCGCAGGACGCCGTGCGCGACGTGTCCTTCACGTGCGCTCCCGGCACGGTGACCGGGTTCCTCGGCCCCAACGGCGCCGGGAAGTCGACGACCATGCGGATGCTCTGCGGCCTCACGCGGCCCACGAGCGGCACCACGCGCGTCCTGGGCCGTCCCTACCGCGAGCTGCCCGTGCCGGGCCGCGAGGTCGGCGTGCTGCTCGACGCCTCCGCCCAGCACGCGGGCCGGCGCGGGCGCGAGGTCCTCGTCCTCACCGCGCTGTCGGTCGGCCTCGACGCCGCCGACGCCGACCGCTGGCTCACCCGGGTCGGCCTGGACGAGCGCGCGGGCCACAAGCGGGTGCGCGACTACTCACTTGGCATGCGCCAGCGCCTCGGCCTGGCCGCCGCCATGGTCGGCGACCCATCGGTGCTCGTGCTCGACGAGCCCGCCAACGGCCTGGACCCGGAGGGCATCCACTGGATGCGCGGCCTGCTGCGGGACTTCGCCGATGGCGGCGGGACCGTGCTGCTCTCCAGCCACCTGCTCCACGAGGTCGAGGCGGTCGCCGACCGGCTGGTGATCATCCGCGCCGGGGAGGTCGTGGCGGAGGGGGCGCGCTCGGAGCTGCTGGCCGGGTCCGGGACGGTCGTGGCCGCCGGGGACGCCGACGCGCTGCTGAGCGCGATGCGCGACGCGGGCCTGACCGCGCACCCCGCGCCGGACGGCTCGCTGCGCGTCGAGGCCGATCCGGAGCAGGTCGGCGCAGCGGCCCTGCGCGGCGGCGTCGCGCTGCGCGAGCTGCGCACCGCCGACGGCGCGGGCCTCGAGCGACTGTTCCTCGAGCTCACCGGCACCCCGCAGGCGCCCGCGGGCGATGCCGTCCCCGAGCCGGAGGCCGTCCGATGAGCACCGCACCAGTCATCGCCCGCCTGTCCACCTCGCGCCTGACCCAGGTCGAGCTGCGCAAGTCCGTCGACACCCGCGCGGGGCTGTGGCTCCTGCTCTCCGTCGCCCTGCTCACCGTGGCCGTCGTGGTCATCGCCGTGCTCGCCGGCGACGACACGACGCTGGAGGACGTGCTCAACGCGGGGATGCAGCCCGCCGGGATCCTCCTGCCCGTGGTGGGCATCCTCGCGGTCACGTCGGAGTGGTCGCAGCGCACCGCGCTGCAGACCTTCGCCCTCACGCCGCTGCGCGGGCGCGTGGTGCTGGCCAAGGTCGTGGCCACCACGCTGCTCGCCGTGGCGGCCTGGGCCTTCGCCGTGGTCGCCTGCCTCGGCCTCGGCGCCCTGCTCGGGGCGTCCGGCGGGATCGACGACGCCCCCGCGCTCCTGCTCCAGACGCTCGTCTACCTGGTCACCGGCATGCTCACGGGCGTCGCCTTCGGCGCGGCCTTCGGGTCCTCCCCCGTGGCGATCGTCCTGTACTTCGTGCTGCCGACCGTGTGGAGCGCGCTCACGGGCCTGGTCAACGCGCTGGACGGCGTGGGCAACTGGCTGGACACCTCGCAGACGCTCGCGCCGCTCACCGACCGCACGCTCGACGCGACGGAGTGGGCGCAGGTCGCGACCTCGCTCGTGCTGTGGCTCGCGCTGCCGCTCGCCGTGGGCACGTGGCGCCTCCTGCACCGCGAGGTCAAGTAGCGCGCAGGGCGCTCGCGCGGGTCCCGGCCCGCGCGGGGCGCCGCGCCCGTCGCGGCCGCAGGCGCACCGCCAGCGTCGCGGTCGTCACCGCCCCGAGCGCTGCGCCCGCGCCCAGGGCGACGTCGGCGAGCAGGTGGTTGCCGGTGAGGACCACCACGACCACGACGACCACGGGGTAGAGCACCGCCAGCAGCCGGACCGCGAGCGGACGGGCGGCGCTCGCCACGACCCAGGCCGCCACCACCGCGAAGGCGACGTGCCCGGAGGGCACCGCGGCGTACGGGCTCTGCAGCAGCCCGGCGAGCCCGGCGCGCTCGCCGTCGGATGCGCCCAGCCCGGTCCGCATGCCCAGCTCGCCGAGCATGTGCGGCGGGGCGGTCGGCGCGACGAGGTAGCCCGCGACGACGAGCGCCTGGCAGAGCACGAGCGCCAGGCAGCCCCGGGCGAAGGCCGAGCGGCGCTCGAGCCACGTCCAGACCAGCGCTCCGACCGTGGCGGGCACGTGCACGAGCAGGTAGGCCCACGTCAGCACCGCGAAGAGCAGGCCGTGCGCGGCCGCCCAGCGGTTGGCCGCCGGCTCCAAGAGCACCCCGAGGGAGCGCTCGAGGTGCACGAGCTCGCGTCCGCGGGCCAGCGCGACCGTGGGGTCGTGGGGCGCCAGCAGCGCGACCACCGGGCACGCCGCGAACACGGCGAGGACAGGGAGCGCGTCGCGGCCCGCCCGTCGCCAGGTCCGCACGCCGTGATCCTGCTCGGGCAGCATGAGCCGGCACGGCTACCCGTGACCGGGACGTGCATGCCGTCAGGCGTGGAAGCTGGCGGCGCCCGTCCCGGTGACCCGGGCCACCTCGGTGAGCGACGTCCGCCCCAGGCGCACCTTCTCCAGGCCGTCCTCGCGCAGGCGGCCCATCCCCGAGCGCACGGCGACCTCGGTGATCGCGTCCACCGACGCCCGCTCGATGACCATGCGCCGCAGCTCGTCGGTGATCGTCATCACCTCGTAGAGCCCGATCCGGCCGCGGTAGCCCGACCCGTTGCAGCGCGTGCAGCCCACGGGCTCGTAGGCCTCGGTGTCGGTCCGCGCCGGGAAGCCGTTGGCGCGCAGCAGCTCGGCGGGCAGGATCGTCCGCGACTTGCAGTGCGGGCAGAGCATGCGCGCCAGGCGCTGGGCGACGACGCAGTCGATGGCGCTGGCCACGAGGAACGGCTCGATCCCCATCTCCACCAGGCGCGTGATCGCCGACGGCGCGTCGTTGGTGTGCAGCGTGGAGAGCACG
>CAXUES010000139.1:0-6115 GCA_964250185.1 uncultured Solirubrobacteraceae bacterium
TCGGCTCGGTCTCCTTCTGGGGCTCCAACGTCGCCTTCGCCAAGCTGCAGGAGCTCATCGACGGCAAGTCGCGCTCCATCGGCGAGCTGCAGACCCCGGCGAACTTCCTGCTCGGCCTGCTCGCCGTCGCGGCCGCCGCGGCGATCGTCGCCGGCGTCGACTCCGAGCTGCTGATCATCGCGATCCTCGTGCTCGGCGCGGTCCTCGGCTTCGGCCTGGTGCTGCCGATCGGCGGCGCGGACATGCCCGTGGTCATCTCGCTGCTCAACGCGTTCACCGGGCTCTCCGCCGCGGCCGCGGGCGTCGCGCTGAACAACACCGCGCTGATCGTCGCCGGCATGATCGTCGGCGCCTCCGGCACGCTGCTGACCCAGCAGATGGCCGTGGCCATGAACCGCACGATCGCCTCGGTGGTCGCGGGCGGCTTCGGCGGCACCGTCGTCGCCGAGGCCGGCGCGAGCGGCGCGGCGGGCGGGACCGTGCGCTCCACCAGCGCGTCGGACGCGGCCATCCAGATGGCCTACGCCCGCCAGGTCGTCGTCGTGCCGGGCTACGGCATGGCCGTCGCGCAGGCCCAGCACACCGTCCGCGAGATGGCCAAGCTCCTGGAGGCCAAGGGCGTGGAGGTCAAGTACGCGATCCACCCGGTCGCGGGGCGCATGCCGGGCCACATGAACGTCCTGCTCGCCGAGGCCGACGTGCCCTACGAGCAGCTCAAGGAGATGGACGACATCAACGGGGAGTTCTCCCGCACCGACGTCTCCCTGGTCATCGGCGCCAACGACGTGACCAACCCCGACGCGCGCACCAAGACCGACTCGCCGATCTTCGGCATGCCGATCCTCAACGTCGACGAGTCGCAGTCGATCATCGTCCTCAAGCGGTCGATGTCGAGCGGCTACGCGGGGATCGACAACCCGCTGTTCGTCAACCCGAAGACGTCGATGCTCTTCGGCGACGCCAAGGGCTCGGTCGCCGAGATCACCGAGGAGCTCAAGGCGCTCTAGCCCGGCAGCAGCACCCGCAGCACCGAGCCCCCGCGGACCTCCGCGGGGGCGTCGGCGGCGACCAGCAGGCAGTCGCCGCGACCCAGCGGCTCTCCCGCGACGGTCGTGCCGCCGCCCAGGCCGCAGAGGACCGCGCACTCGCCCTCGGGTGCGGCCGTGCGGGTGCCGTCGAGGCCGAGCACCCAGCGCTCGACGGGCAGCTCCGGGTCGTCGACGAGCACGTCGCCGCGCGGCTCGATGAGCCCCGGCTCCGGGTCGGCGAAGTCGATGGAGGCCAGCGAGGGCTCGATGTGCAGCTCGCGCAGCTGCCCGTCCAGGCCCGCGCGGTTGAAGTCGAAGACGCGGTAGGTCGTGTCGGAGTTCTGCTGGACCTCGAGGATCAGGCAGCCCGCCCCGATCGCGTGCACGCGGCCCGAGGGGATGAACATCGCGTCGCCCTCGCGCACGTCGTGGCGGTGCAGGAGCCCGGAGACGTCGTCGCCCGCGCGCAGCGCCGCCTCGAAGCGCTCCCGGTCCACGCCCGCGCGCAGGCCCGCGAAGAGGTGCGCGCCCGGCTCGGCGCCGACGAGGACCCACATCTCGGTCTTCGGCTCCCCCTCGAGCTCCTCGGCCCGCTCGGCCGGCGGGTGGACCTGCACGGAGAGCGTGTGGGTCGCGTCCAGGAGCTTGACGAGCAGCGGGAAGCGCGTGGTGCCCGCGCGGGCGGCGCGCGCGCCGAACAGGCGCTCACGGTCGGGCCCGGACCACAGCGCGCCCAGGGTGCTCCCGGCGAGCGGGCCGTCGGCCACGACGCTCTGGTGCTCCTCGCGGTCGACGAGCTCCCACGACTCCCCGATGGCCTCCTCGGCGGGGAGGGCCCGCCCGAGGTCGTCCTGCAGGCGCCGGCCGCCCCAGATGCGGGCGTGGAAGCTCGGCACGAAGCGCAGGACGGTGGCCATGGGCTCCCGGACCCTACGTGGCGACCTGGGCACCGCGCGGCGCCGTCGGGCAGGATGGGCCGATGCCCTACGACGACGACGATGACTGGGTCGGCACGCCGCCCGAGGGCCGCTACACCCGCGACCGCGCGGATCCGGGCTTCTGGGCGAAGAACTGGCCCGTGCTGCGCTGGATGGGGATCGCGCTGGTCGTGGTCGTCGTCCTGCTGGTGATCCTGCTCGTCGCCTGACCCGCGCGTCCGTCGGGCCTGCCGCGTAGGCTGCCCGCCCGTCGTCTGCGCCCACCGCCGCAACTCGCGCGGCCGGGCCGTGCTCTGGAGCCTCGACATGCCCCACGTCCGCCCACGCCCTGCCGCCCGCCGCCTCGCCCGCGCCTCCCTCGCGTCGCTGGCGCTCCTCGCCGCGCCTGCGGCGGCGCACGCCGCCTACGTGCCCTCGGCGCCGCTGGACGGACCCAACGCGGGGATCATCGGCAGGCCCGACGTCGACCTCGCCCGCGACGGCACGGGCGCCGCCGCGTGGGAGCGGGCCGACGGCGTCTACGTCTCGCGCTTCCTCGACGGGACCTGGGGCGCCCCACAGCTGCTCGGCGCGGGCTCGCAGCCCACGGTCGCGGCGGGCGACGGCGGCCGCGTCATCGTGGCCTGGTCGGCGCCCGGCACGCTCGCGGCCGTCGTGGCGCCCAACGCCGCGGCCGGCTTCGCCCCGCCCCAGCCGCTCGGCGCCGGGGGCGTCGAGCCGTCGGCCGACATGTCGATCAACGGCGTGGGCTACGTCTCCTTCGCCGCACCGGGCCCCGGCGGCTCCGACCTGCGCGTCGCGCGGCTCGGTCGCCTGGACGCCGCGCTGACGGTGCTCCCCGACGCGCTGGACCTCGATCAGAACCGCGCCGCGGGCCAGGACGCCGGGCGGTCGCAGATCGCGGTGTCGGCCGACGGCACCGCGCTGGCCGCGTGGGGCGAGGGCGGGCAGGTCATCGCCCGGCGCGTCTTCGGCACCCGCGTCTCCACGGCGCCGCAGGTCGTCTCGATCCCGGCCGTCGCGGGCCACGCGGCGGGGGCGGCCGACTCCCCCGAGGTCCACATCGAGGACGACTCGAGCTACGCCTGGGTCACCTACCGCCAGGCGCTGGACGACGGCCACCTGCACCTCGTGGCCAGCCGCCTGGTCGGCTCGGCCTTCGACCCGCCCGGCATCGTGGACCGCACGGGCTACCCCGCCGCCATCGACGTCGCCACGGGCGGCCTGGCCATGAACGGCCGGGGCGAGGGCATGGCCTGGTCGTCGGCCGGCGGCGGCCTGGTCAACTCGCTGCTGCACGACAACACGTTCTTCCCGGGCGTGCAGGTCGGCGCCTCGGGCGCCGGCGGCCTCGCGGCGCCGGCGCTCGGCGAGACCAACGACGCGCCCACGACGATGTACCTGACCTCCAGCGGCCCGGACGGGCTCGTCCGCGCGGTCTCCTACCGCGTCGACCCGGCCAAGCGGACGGTCCCCGGCCCCGAGGCGCCCGGCGTGCTCTCCGATCCCGCCCTCGGACCGATCGACGAGGCCTCGGGCCTGGACGCCGCCGGCGACCGCGCCGGCGACATGGTCGCGCTCTTCGTGCAGGGCACGGGGGACACGCGCCGCCTCGTGCAGGCCTCCTTCGACCGGGCGCCCGGGGCGTTCGCGGTGTCCAACTCGTCCTCGTTCCGCGCCTCGTCGCGGCCCACGTTGAGCTGGAGCGCCTCCTTCGAGCTGTGGGGCCCGGTCACCTACGAGGTGGTGGTGGACGGCGCGGTGGTCGGCGCGACCCGCGACACCAAGCTCGTCGTGCCCCAGCCGCTGGCCACGGGCGACCACCTGGTCACCATCAACGCGATCGACCGCCGCGGGCAGCGCACCGCGGCGCCGACCAAGCGGGTGCGGATCGACACCACCGCGCCGACCGCGGCGTTCAAGATCAGCGGCACCCGCAAGGCCCGGCAGGCCGTGAAGGTCACCGTCACGGCCGCGGACGGCGCCGGGGGCTCCGGCCTCGCCCGGACCCGGATCGACTTCGGGGACCGGACGGCGCCGGTCGACGCCCGCGTCGCCTCGCACCGCTACGCCAAGCGCGGGAAGTACACCGTGCGCGTGTCGGCCACCGACAAGGCGGGCAACGCCGTGGCCGTGACCCGCCGCGTGACGATCGCGAAGTAGTGCAGCGCCTGGCCGCGGCGTCGGCCTGGACGCCCGAGGCGTTCGTGGCCGGGCTCGGCCTGACCGCGCCCGTCGCGGGCGACCGGCCGCGCGTCGTGGCGATCATGGTCGCGTCGATCGACGGCCGGGCCACGGTCTCCGGGCGGTCCGGGGGCCTCGGGCACCCCGAGGACCGGCGCCTGCTGCGCGGCCTGCGCGCCGCCGTCGACGCGGTGCTCGTGGGCACCGGCACGCTGGCCGCCGAGCGCTACGCCGACCTGCTCGACGACGACCAGCGCGCGGCCCGGGCCGCGGCGGGGCGCCCGCCGCACCCGCTGCTCACGACGCTCACGCGCTCCGGCGACGTGCCCTGGGACGTCCCCGCCTTCGCCGAGGAGGGCACCCCCTGCGCGGTCTACGGGCCCGAGGGGCTGCGGGCGCCGGCCGGCGTCCGGGCGACCGACGTCCGCCGCGGCGACGGCCCGGGCGCCCTGCTCACCGACCTGGCGGCGCGCGACGCCGTGCGCAGCGTCGCCTGCGAGGGCGGGCCCGGGCTGCTGCGCGCGCTGCTCGCCGAGGGCCTCGTGGACGACCTGCTGCTCACCCTCGCCCCGCTCGTGGTGGCCGGGGACGGCCCCACGTCGCTGGCCGGCGGGGCGATCGACCCGCCCGGCGAGCTCGCGCTCGCCGACGTCCTGCGCGCCGACGAGCACCTCTTCCTGCACTACCGCCGGCCGTGAACGGGGCGCGGGCGGGCGACCGGCTCCTGCGCCTGCGCGGCCGGGAGCTCGCCGCGCGCCCCGGCCGGCCGCTGCTCATGGGCATCGTCAACGCGGGCCCGGACTCCTTCTCCGACGTCGTGCGCCGCACGACGCTCCGCGCGCAGCTCGAGCATGCCCACGCGCTGCTGGAGGCGGGCGCCGACCTGATCGACGTCGGCGCGGAGTCCGGCGTGACCTACAGCGCGGCGAGCGATCCGGGGGTCGAGGCCGCGCGCGTCGTCCCGCTCGTCGCCGCGCTCGTGGCCGACGGCGTGGTCGTGTCGGTCGACACCTGGAAGGTCGAGGTGGCCGACGCCGCGCTCGACGCGGGCGCGCACCTGCTCAACGACGTCTCCGGCCTGCGCGACGCGCGGCTGGCCGAGCTGGCCGCCGCCGCGGGCGCGGGCCTCGTGCTCATGCACACCGACGCCGAGCCCAAGCAGCGGGCCTTCCCCCACTACGGCGGCCGGGTCGTCGACGTGGTCGTGGAGCGCCTGCGGGCGCTGGTGGAGCAGGCCGTGGCCGCGGGCGTCGCGCGGGAGGGGCTCCTCGTGGACCCGGGCCCCGACTTCGCCAAGACGCCGGGGGAGACCGTCGCCGCGCTGCGCGGCCTGGATCGCGTGCTCGCCGTGGGGCCGCCCGTCCTGCTCGCCCTCTCCAACAAGCACTTCCTCGGCGCGATCACGGGCCGGCGGCCCGACGAGCGCCTGGCGGCGACGCTCGGCGCGGTGGCCTGGGGGGCGCGCAGCGGCGGCGCGATGCTCCGGGTCCACGACGTCGCGGCGGCCGCCGACGTGCTCGCCGTGCTCGATGTGCTGGAGGGGCGCGAGGAGGTCGCCGACGGTCGCGCGGAGCGCGACGACATGCGCTGGTTGCGCGCCGACGAGGGCGACGACGCGCCGATCGTCTAGCCTCCGTGGCGATCGATCGCCGACCGCTGCTCCTGCCACGCGGATCCGGACGCCCACCGAACGACCCCTCCCAAGGAGGACCCCCATGCCCGTCCTGACCCGCTCTGCCCTGAGCGACTCCCCGCTCGCCGACCTCCACGAGCTCGCGAGCGAGCTCGGCATCGACGGCTACCGCCGCCTGCGCAAGGACGACCTCGTCGAGGCCATCGTCCGCACCCAGGCCGGCGAGGACGTCGCCGAGGCGCCCGCCGCCGCTTCTGACGACGACGACGCCGACGCCAAGCCCGCCCGCCGCCGTCGCGGCCGCTCCCGCGCCGCTGCCGCCGAGGTGGAGG
>CAXUES010000139.1:6125-7516 GCA_964250185.1 uncultured Solirubrobacteraceae bacterium
CGAGGACGTCGTCGTCGACGACATCGCCGACGCGCCCGCCGAGCCGAAGCCCACCGCCGCCCGCCGTCGCACCCGCCGCTCGCGCGCCGCCGCCGCCAAGGGCGAGGGCGACGAGGACCTCGCCGAGGCCGAGGAGGCCTCCGACGCCGAGGCCGACGCCGTCGACGCCTCCGAGGACGACGGCGCCCGCGCCCGTCCGCGCGGCCGCCGCGGCGGTCGGGGCCGTCGCGTCCGCGACGAGGACGAGGACCGCGAGGAGCCCGCCGCCGCCGAGGCCGAGGAGCCCGTGCCCGCCCGCGCCGCCGCCGCTCCGAGCGACGACGAGCCCTCCGGCGGCCGTCGCGGCCGCCGCGAGGAGCGCTCCGCCGACGACCACCAGGCCACGGGCGTCGTCGCCCTGCAGGACAACGGCTCGGCGCTGCTCGCCGGCGCCGGCCCGGCCGGGGAGGACGTCTACGTCTCGGCCGCGCAGGTCCGCCGCTGCGAGCTCGTCGACGGCGACACCGTCGCCGGCCCCTCGCGCGCCGCCCGCCGCTCGGAGAAGTACCCCTCGCTCGTGCGGGTGGAGACCATCAACGGCTCCCCGGCCGACCAGGTGGCCCCGGAGGGCACGCCCTTCGAGGAGCAGCCCGCCGCGTTCCCGACCCAGCGCATCGCGCTGGGCTCCGACGACGCGACCATCAAGGCGATCGAGTGGCTCACGCCGTTCGGCCGCGGTTCGCGCGTGGTCATCTCCGGGCCGTCGCACGCCGGCAAGTCCGAGACGCTGCGCCGCCTGGCCGGCGCGCTGCTCGGCGCGGACGGCCTCGAGGTCTCGCTCGTGCTCGCCGGGGTCCGCCCGGAGGAGCTGCGCGAGGTGCCCGAGGGCCTGGAGCCCGTCGCCGCCCTGGCCTTCACCGCCCCCGCGGACGTGCGCGCGCAGGCCATCGAGCGCGCGCTGGACGTCGCGAAGCGCGTCGCGGCACGCGGTGGCCACGCCGTGCTGCTCGTCGACACGCTCGACGACCTGCCGGCCGGCGTGGCCCGCCGCGTCCTCGGCGCCGCCCGCGCCATCGTCGACGGCGGCTCGCTGACGGTCATCGCCACCGCGCTCGAGCCGCTCGGCGTCGAGACGACCGTCGTGGTGCTCGACGTCGAGCTCACCGCCACGGGCCGCCTGCCCGCGCTGGACCTCGTCACCTCGGGGTCGATGCGCCCGGAGCTGCTCGTGGGCGACGAGGGCGCCGACGCCATCGCCCAGTCGCGACTGACGGCCTTCGAGGGCTAGGGCAGGACCCGCAGGACCTGCCGCCCTCGCGTCAGCGGGGGCGGTAGGAGACCCGGGTCCAGGAGGGCTCGGGGGCCAGCTCGACGGGCTCGTCGCCACGGTCGGGCTGGATGTAGGTGAAGGA
>CAXUES010000140.1:0-767 GCA_964250185.1 uncultured Solirubrobacteraceae bacterium
GGCGCCGGCCGCCGCGCCCGCCGCCTGATGCCCGACACCACGGGCCGGACCTCGCTGCGCCTCGAGGCGCCCTCGATGCAGGTCGACCTGCGGGAGCTGCTGCCCGCGGTGGAGACGGAGCGCGGCGTCGACGACTGGGGCCGCTCGCAGCGCATCTCCGAGCTCTTCGACAAGCTCCTGGTCGACTTCTTCTTCAACGTCTGGTTCCGCGTGGACGTCCAGGGGATGGAGCACGTGCCCGACCGCGGCCCGGCGCTGCTGGTCTCCAACCACTCGGGCGCGCTGCCGCCCGACGCCCCGATGATCATGAAGGCCGTCCGCGAGCAGCACCCGCGCCACCGCGACGTGCGCATGCTCGTCGAGCACTTCTTCAAGGGCTACCCCGGCTTCTCCATGCTGCTGCCCAAGATCGGCGCGGTGCCCGCCCACCCGGCCAACGTGCAGCGGCTGCTCGGCGACGAGCAGGGGCTCGCGCTCGTCTTCCCCGAGGGCCGCAAGGGCACCGAGAAGCTCTACCGCGACCGCTACAAGCTGCGGCGCTTCGGGCGCGGCGGCTTCGTGGAGGCGGCCATGCGCGCGGGTGCGCCGATCGTCCCGATCGCCGTGGTCGGCGTGGAGGAGGCGGCTCCCGTCTTCGGCCAGCTCGAGCTGCTCAAGAAGCTCACCGGGCTCATCTACTTCCCGATCACGCCGACCTTCCCGCACTTCGGGCTGCTCGGCGCGCTCGGCTACCTGCCGGCGAAGGTCACCATCCGCTTCCTGCCGCC
>CAXUES010000140.1:777-3576 GCA_964250185.1 uncultured Solirubrobacteraceae bacterium
GGAGCGCCCGTGGGAGGATCGCGGCCTCGTGCAGACGATCGCCAACGACATCCGCGCGACGATCCAGGACGAGCTCTTCGACATGGTCGGCAAGCGCCGCAGCGTGTGGCTCGGGTGAGCGGGCGCTCCAAGCGGGTCCTCGTCACGGGCCTGAGCACCTACTGGGGCGGCCGCCTGGCACAGGCCCTGGAGCAGGACCCCGAGGTCGAGGCGATCATCGGGGTGGACCGCAACCCGCCGAAGGTCGCCCTGGAGCGCACGGAGTTCGTGCGCGTGGAGGACCACCACTCGCTCATCCGGCGCATCGTCCAGGCCGCGGAGATCGACACCGTCGTCGACACCCGCCTGGTCGCCGACGCCATGGTCACCTCGCCGCGCCTCGCGCACGAGAACAACGTCATCGGGACCATGAACGTGCTCGCCGCGTGCGGCGGGCCCGGCTCCACGGTGCGCAAGGTCGTCTTCAAGAGCTCCTCGCGCTACTACGGCGCCGAGCAGGACGATCCCGCCTTCTTCACCGAGGAGATGCGCCGCCCGCACCCCGCGCGCACCCCGATCGAGCGCGACATCGTCGAGGCGGAGCGCGCCGTGGCGGAGTTCGCCACGCGCAACCCGAAGACGACGGTGACCGTGCTGCGCTTCGCCAACTCCATCGGCCCCGCGGTCCGGACCTCGTACACGCGCCTGCTCGGCCTGCCGGCGGTCCCCTCGATCCTGGGCTTCGACCCGCGCCTGCAGTTCATCCACGAGGACGACCTGGCCAACGCGCTGCAGCACGCGGTCATCCACGACCTCGACGGCGTCTACAACGCCGGAGCCGACGGCGTGCTCGCCCTCTCGGAGGTCGTCGACCTGCTCGGGAAGGTCAGCCTCCCGGTGCTGCCCCCGGTCGCCACGGGGATCGGCCTGGCGGCGCTGCGCCGCGCCGGCGTGAACATCCCCACCGACGTGGTCGCCCACCTGCGCTACGGCCGCGGGCTGGACAACCGCAAGCTCAAGGCGACGGGCTTCCGCTTCCGTTGCACCACGCGCGAGGCGCTTCTGGAGCTGCGCCAGCACCAGCGCCTCGCCCCGCTCACCCGCCACCAGTCCGACGCCTACCGCTACGAGCAGGAGGTCGAGGACTTCCTGCGCCGCTCCCCCAGCGTGCGGCCGGGCGCCATCGGCCCCGGCGGACGCCCCTCGGGCCGCCAGCTCGCCGAGCTGGCCAAGCTCGTGGAGCAGCTGCAGGTCGAGGAGGAGACCGGCGCCGCCCCGGTGACCAACGTCGCTCCGGAGCACGCACGCCGCACGGCGCCCAAGCGCGCGGCGCGCAGCGCCACGCGCGCCGCGCCGTCGGTGCCGCCCGCCTTCGACGAGCTCGACGCGTCGGAGGTCGTCGGCCTGCTCTCCTCGCTGCCGGCGGACCAGCTCGCCGCGCTGCGCGAGCACGAGGCGGCCGCCTCGGCCCGTCCCGAGGTCCTCAGCGCCATCGACGCGCTGCAAGATCGCGACCAGCCGGCCACCTAGCGCACCACCCGGCGGACCGGGGCGTTGCAGACGTCGCGGGGCCCGCCGGGGCGATCTACACTCGACGCGCACGTCGCGGTGCGGCACGGAAGTCCTGCACCGTCCATCCGATCCTCCCCGGGAAGTCCCTTGCGCTCTCGTTCCTTCGCCATCGTCGTCGTCACCGCCGTCGCCGGCCTGCTGCTCCTCGCGGGCGGCGTCTACGCCTACGACACCTCCCGCGGCGACGAGATCGCCGAGGGGATCTCGATCGCGGGCGTCGACGTGGGCGGCATGACGGCCGTGGCCGCCCAGCGCAAGCTGCAGCGCCAGTACCTCGCTGGCCTGCAGGAGCCCGTCGTCGTCAAGCGCGGCGGCAAGCGCTGGACGCTGGGCCCCAAGGAGTCGCAGATCGCCGCGAACGTCCCCGCGATGGTCAACGAGGCCGTGGCGCGCTCGGACGAGGGCGGCATGGTCAAGCGGACCTGGCGGCGCGTGACCGGCGGCAGCGTCGAGGGCAACCTCGAGCCCGACGTCTCCTACTCGCGCAAGGCGGTCACCCGGCTGGTCGACCGCGTCCGCGCCGACGTCCAGCGCGACGCCGTGGACGCGAAGGTCGACATCGGCCCGAGCGGCGTCTCGACCCAGGCCGGCCACAGCGGCCGCGCGCTGCAGGCCAAGGCCCTGAGCGCCAAGATCCGCGAGGCCATCGTCGCGCCGGGCGCCCGGCGCACCTTCGCGGCCAAGGTCAAGACTGTGCAGCCGTCGGTCACCGAGGACCAGCTCGCCGACAAGTACCCCGTGGTGCTCATCGCCGACCGGTCGGCGTTCAAGCTCAAGCTCTACAAGGACCTCAAGCTGTCCAAGACGTACGGCATCTCGGTGGGCGCGGCAGGCCACGAGACGCCGGCGGGGGAGTACAAGATCGCCAACAAGGCCGAGAACCCGGCCTGGAACGTCCCGGACTCCGACTGGGCCGGCGACCTCGCCGGCACGGTGGTCCCCGGCGGGTCGCCCGAGAACCCGCTCAAGGCCCGCTGGCTGGGGATCTACGACGGCGTCGGGATCCACGGCACGAGCGACGACGCCTCCATCGGCACCAACGCCTCGCACGGCTGCCTGCGCATGCACGTCCCCGACGTCATCGACCTGTTCCCACGGGTGCCGGTGGGGTCGCCGATCTACATCGCCTGACGTAGGCTCGCGCGATGTCGCGAGCGCTCCCCACAGCCGTCCTGACCACCGCCGCTGCCGCTGCGCTGCTGGCGGCGCTCCCCACGGGCGCCGCCGCCCGCGACGGCTCGCGGCTGC
>CAXUES010000140.1:3586-7476 GCA_964250185.1 uncultured Solirubrobacteraceae bacterium
GACGGCATCGTCGTCTCGGAGTCCTACGCCGCCTCCCGCGCGGGTCGCGCGGTGCTCGAGTCCGGCGGCAACGCCATCGACGCCGCGGTGACGACCGTCTTCGCCCTCGGCGCCGCCCGGCCGCAGTCCTGCGGCATCGGCGGCGGCGGCTTCCTGGTCTACCGCTCGGCCAGTGGCGCCACGCGCTCGCTGGACTTCCGCGAGACCGCCCCGCTGGCCTACACGCCCCACACGCTGGATCCGCCCGGCCTGCACAAGACCTTCACGGGGCACCTGCCGGTCGGCGTGCCCGGCACGCTGGCGGGGATGGACAGCGCCCTGCAGCGCTACGGGACCATCGACCTGGCCACGGCGATCGCCCCGGCCGAGCGCCTCGCGCGCACCGGCGTGAAGGTCCCCAAGTCGCTCTCCAAGGCGATGACCGCCAACGCGGCCCGGCTGAAGCTCTTCTCCGCCTCCTCGCAGTTCCTGCGCGCGGGCTACGCCTACGCGCCCGGCGACGTGCTGCGCCTGCCCGAGCTCGCCGCGTCGCTGCGGCGCATCCAGCGCGAGGGCCCCAAGGCGCTCTACGGCGGGACCATCGGCCGGCGGATCGTGCGCGACATGGTCCGGGCCCGCCCGCAGACCAAGGACGCGGGGCTCATGCGCCTGGCCGACCTGAAGGCCTACCGGGCGATCTGGCGCGCGCCGGTGGAGGGCACCTACCGCGGGCGCGACGTCGTCTCGGCGCCGCCGCCCAGCTCCGGCGGCACGACCATCCTGGAGACGCTGAACCTCCTGGAGGGCTTCGACCTCAAGGGCCTGGGCCAGGACTCCGCCGACGTCGCCCACCTCGAGGGGGAGGCCCAGCGCATCGCCTGGGCCGACCGCAACGCCTACGTCGCCGATCCCGGCTACGTCGGCCAGCCCACCCGCGCGCTCATCGCCAAGGCCTACGCCGACACGCGCCGCCCCGAGATCTCGCTGGCCGCCACGCGGGCGCACGCCGCGGGCACCTTCACCCGCACGCCGCGCGCGGCGGGGGAGGACGTCAACCCCAACGGCTCCACCACGCACGTCTCGGTCGTCGACCGCGACGGCAACGCGGTCGCCGTGACCTGCACGGTCGAGCAGGAGTTCGGCTCGGCCGTCGTGGCGCCCGGCACGGGCGTCCTGCTCAACAACGAGCTCACCGACTTCTCCGCGGCGGGCACCGCCAACCAGCCGCAGGCCCGCAAGCGGCCCCGCTCGTCGATCGCGCCGACGATCGTCGTGCAGGACGGCAAGCCGGTGCTGGTCACGGGCGGCGCGGGCGGCTCGCGGATCATCATGGGCGTGCTGCAGTCGATCCTCGGGCGGGTCGACTTCGGCCTGAGCCTGTCGCAGGCCACCGACGCCGAGCGGGTCGACTCACAGGGCACGAGCACGCTCTCCACCGAGCAGGCGCGCCTGGATCCGGGCGCCGCGGCGTCGCTGCAGGCCCGTGGCTGGACGCTCTCGCCGCAGGGCGAGTACGCGGCCGCGCCGCGCGTCAACGTGGCCGGGATCGACCTGGCGACGGGGGAGACGGCGGGCGCCTCGGACTCCCGGACCGACGAGGCCGCCCTTCCCGCGAGGCGCTAGTCGCCGAACGGCTGGGGGGAGGACGGACCGATCTCCGCGATGGGGACGTCCTCCCAACCCTGCTCCCTGAGCAGGGAGTGGTGCGTGCTGTGGCGAAAGACGAGCGTGCCGATGAAGATGCCCCGCTCCCTCTTGCGCATGACCGCGTGCCACAACGTCGTGGCGTCGCCGCTGGCGCGGATGCGGAACCACGGCCGGGGCGGGTCGTCCACCGCCGACATGATCCCGCGCTCCACGAGCTGTCGCTGCGTGGCGATCTGACCCGTGTCGGTGTCGATGAAGAACATCGCCATGGCGCCGCAGGATAGGAGCCCCGCCTGGGCCGAGGCGCTCGCGCTGCTCGACGCCGACGCGCAGCGCCGCGCGGTCGCCGCGCGCACCCGGCGGGCCTACGCGATCGACTGCGGGCAGTTCGCCGACTGGGCCTCCGCCCAGGGCCTGGAGCCCGCGGCGACCACGGCGCGGCACGTCCGCCGCTGGGCGGCGAGCCGCACCCAGGAGGGCGCCCAGCCCGCCACGGTGGCGCGCAAGCTCGCCGCGCTGCGCGCGCTCTTCGGCGTCCTGCGCGAGCACGGCGCGGTGGCCGCCAACCCGGCCGAGCTCGTGCCGGCGCCCAAGCGCGCCCAGAAGCTGCCGCGCGTCCTCACCCCGAGCGAGCTCAGCGGGCTGCTCGACGCCATCCCCGCCTCCACGCCGCTGGAGGTGCGCGACCGCGCGATCCTCGAGGTCGCCTACGGCTGCGGGCTGCGCTCCGAGGAGCTCGTCGACCTCGACGTCGCGTCCGTCACCTTCGAGGGCGAGCAGCTGCGCGTGGAGGGCAAGGGCGCCAAGACGCGCTTCGTCCCGGCGGGCGAGGAGGCCCTCGCCGCCGTCGCGCGCTACCTCGAGACCGCGCGCCCGGCGCTCGCGCAGAGCACCGCCCCGGCCGCCGGCGCGGCGCGCGGGGACGACCGCGCGCTGTTCCTCTCCAAGACCGGCAGGCGCCTGAGCACCTCGGACGTGCGGCGCCGCCTGCGGGTCTGGGCGCGCCACGCCGCGGTGCAGGGCGGCATCTCGCCGCACGCGCTGCGCCACTCCTTCGCGACCCACCTGCTCGACGGGGGCGCGGACCTGCGCGCCATCCAGGAGCTGCTGGGGCACAGCAGCATCAGCACGACGCAGATCTACACTCGAGTAGAGTCCGCGCGACTGAAGTCAGCCTACGAACGCTCGCATCCGCGGGCGTAGGAAGCGCGGGATCGGGTGGAGACGAACGTCAAGGCCATCGAGCTCAAGGACCTGTGGCGGCGCTACAAGACCGCCGGTGACGAGCGTGCGCGCGAGCGGCTGGTCGTCGCCTACTCGCCGCTGGTGAAGTACGTGTCGGGCCGGATGGCGTCGGGGTTGCCGGCGCACGTGGATGAGGCCGACCTCATCTCCTACGGGCTGTTCGGGCTGATCAACGCGATCGAGCGCTTTGACCTCTCGCGGGAGATCAAGTTCGAGACCTACGCGATCACGCGCATCAAGGGCGCGATCATCGACGAGCTGCGCTCGCTGGACTGGGTGCCGCGGTCGGTGCGCTCCCGCGCGCGGCAGTTCGAGAAGGCCAACGCCAAGCTCGAGCACAAGCTGCAGCGCGCGCCGACCGATGAGGAGATGGCCAAGGAGCTGGACATCACCGTCCAGGAGTTCCAGGACCACCTGCTGCAGATCTCCACCTCGACGATCGCCGCGCTGGATGAGCTGTGGACGGTCAGCGACTCCTCCGGCGACCAGGTGTCGCTGCTGGACACGTTGCAGGACCCCGACGCGCCCGACCCGGCCGCGGCGATGGACCAGGTCGACCTCAAGGACCGCGTCGCCGAGGCGATCGCGCGCCTGCCCGAGCGCGAGAAGCTCGTGATCGCCCTGTACTACTACGAGAACCTGACGCTGCGGGAGATCGGCGAGGTGCTCGGCGTGACCGAGTCGCGCGTCTCCCAGCTGCACACCAAGGCCGTCCTGCGGCTGCGCTCCCGGCTGACCGAGGAAGACCGCTAGCCCGGGCGCCGTGGGCGGGCGCGTGCGCTCCCTCGGACGTCGAGGGAGCGGTGCTACGTTGCCCGCCCAGTGACGCGCAAGTCCATCGCCACGAACATGGTCGCGGTCTCCTGCGACGTCTGCGGACGCACGCTGCTGCGGGGGGAGAAGGCCGACATCTTCCTGCACGGCGGCACGCGGCGCACCGTCTGCGAGCTGTGCACGGCCCGCGCGGCCAACGAGGGCTGGATCCGCGAGGGCTTCGACGACGTCGACGCCGGAGGTCC
>CAXUES010000141.1:0-7428 GCA_964250185.1 uncultured Solirubrobacteraceae bacterium
CGGCCTTGCCGACATCGCCGGTGACGCGCGGATGATCGCTGTCATAGCCACGATGCGTGGCGAGATCGAACGCGACCGACAGCCCCTTCTGCCCGGCGGCGAGGTTGCGGCGGTAGAAGGCGTTGGAATCCTCGGCGGTCGAGAAGCCGGCATATTGCCGGATCGTCCACGGCTGGTTGACGTACATCGTCGGGTAGGGCCCGCGCAGGAACGGCGCCGAGCCGGGCACCGTGCGCAGGAAGTCCAGCCCCTCGCGGTCGGCCGAGGCGTAGGCCGGCTGCAGGTCGATGCCCTCGGGCGTGTGGAAGCTCGTCTCGTCGGGCGTCGCCTCGGGAGCGAGCGCGTCCGGCGCGACGCCTCCGAGGTCGAGCGTCGTCAGGTCCGGGATGGTGCTCATCGGTCCGCCTCCTCGATCTCCACGCCCTCGTGCGCGAGCGCGTCGCGCAGGAGGGCCAGCATGTCCACGCCGTCGCGGGCGGCCACGTCGGCCCCCACGGCGGCGGTGCGCTCGTCGTCGCCCTGGGCGAGGTAGACGCGCTCGGCGCCCGCCTCCCGCAGCGCGGCGACCGCCTCGGAGAGCGCCGCGGCGTCCTCCTCGGGATCGGCGCAGAGCGCCACGAGCGTCGCGCCCTCGGCCCGCAGCGCCGCGGCCAGCGCGGCCGCGTCCTCCTGGACGCCGCTCTCCACCGCGCGCAGGCCGCCCGCCTCGAAGTAGGAGCGCGCCCACAGCGACGACGCCGTGAACTGCGCGAGCGAGCCGACGCAGGCCAGGAAGATCCTCGGCTGCGGGTCACGAGCCGCCGCTGCCCGGCGCAGCGCCTCGAAGCCCTCGCTGTCGCGCGCGACGGGCAGCGCGTCCACCGCGGTGAGCTCGCCGCCGATGAGCGCGGCGAGCAGCTCGTCGACGCGCGCGCCCTGCGTGGCGAGGTCGACCGCGGCCTGCAGGCGGCCGCCCGGGGCGCCCTGGGCCAGGACGCTCGTGTCGGTCGTGGCGGTGAGCCGCTCGGCCTCGCGGGCCGCGAGGAGGTCGAGGTCCACCGGCTCCGGGCGCTTCACCGGCTCCTCGTCGAGCAGCGCGAACGCGTTGACGCCGGTGAGGACGTGCTCGCGGGTGGCGATCGCCCCGCGCCGCCCCGCGGCCGCCTCGCCGAGCGAGGTGGCCAGCGTGCCGTCGGCGAGCGCGGCGACGACGCCGCCCGCGCCCTCGAGCTCCTGCAGGCGCGCCCAGGCGGCGCGCGCGAGGTCGTCGGTGAGCGACTCGACGTACCAGGAGCCGCCCGCGGGATCGCCGACCCGGGCGAGCTGGGACTCCTCCTGGAGGATGAGCTGCGTGTTGCGGGCGATCCGCCGGCCCAGGGGGCCGGCGTCCCCGAGCACCGCGTCGAACGGCGTGACCGAGATGCCGTCGGCGCCCCCGGCCGCCGCGGCGAAGGCCGCCGTGGTGTCGCGCAGGAGGTTCACCCAGGGGTCGACGCCCGCGAGCATGCGCCGGGCGGTGCGCGCGTAGACCGGCGACCAGCGCTGCTCCTCCTCCACGCCGCTGGCCTCCAGCACGCGCGCCCACAGGCGCCGCAGCGCGCGCAGCTTGGCCAGCTCGAGGAACTCGTCGGCGCCCACGGTGACGGTCAGCTCGATGCGCCGGGCAGCCTCGGCGGGCGCCAGGCCCGCGGCCTCCGCGGCGCGCAGGTAGGCCACGGCGGCCGAGACCGCCAGGGCGAGCTCCTCCACGGCGCCCGCGCCCGCGTCGACGAACGCGCGGGTGTCCACGGCCAGCACGGTGACGTCGGGCAGGCGCCCGGCGACCTCGGCGGCCAGGCGCCCCGCCGCCCCCACGGCGCCCTCGAGCGAGCCGGCCACGAGGCCGTCGGCGGCGAACGCGCCGATCGGGTCGACGCGCAGCGCGCCCTTGACGTCCTCCGGCGCGTGGCCGCGGCGCTCCCACAGGGCGAGCACGAGCGCGGCGGCCGCCGCACCCGCCGCGCCGGCGTCCAGCGCGAGCGGGGCGAGGTCGAGCTGGACGCCGTCCAGCACCGCGTCGAGGTCGTCGAGCGTGCTGACCGCACAGCCGTCACGGCCGCGACCCGCGGCGAACTCCTCGGAGCCCGGCGCGGCGCCGGAGCGCGCGGCGCGGTCCAGGCGCAGGCAGATCGCGGTGACGCCGCCCTCGAGGTCCTCGAGGATCGCCGCCCGGGCCGCGTCGCGCTCCGGCGAGGCGTGCTCCTGGCGGATGTCCCACGGCTGTCCCGCGTGCACGCCGCGGACGAACGGCGCGTGCCCCGGCGCGCCGCCGGGATCCGGCGCGAGCTCGTCCTCGGCGGTGTACAGCCACTTCGTCGTGATGCCCGCCTCCACCTCGGTGGTCAACGGCACCGACGCGTCGGCGCCCTTGCCCCGGGCGCGCGCCTCCCAGTCGGGGACCCCGACCTCGTCGAAGCCGGCGGCGAGCGGATCCGGGGCGTCGGGCACGGGTGGCTCCTAGGCGCCGGCGAAGATGCGCGTGAGCGACTCGGCCACGCAGACGGGCTTCTCGACGCCCTCGACCTCGAAGGTCTGGGTGATGCGGGCCTGCACGCCGCCGTTGACGTCGGTGACCTCGGCGAGCGTCGCACGCATGCGGACCTTGGCGTCCACCCGCACCGGGCCGGGGAAGCGGATCTTCTCGTAGCCGTAGTTCACGACGAAGGCCGCGCCCTCGATGGTGAAGATCTCGTAGATGAAGCGCGGGCCGAGGCTCAGCGTGAAGAGCCCGTGGGCGATCGTCGAGCCGAAGGGCGTCTGGGCCGCCTTCTCCGGATCGACGTGGATGAACTGGTGGTCGCCGGTGGCGTCGGCGAACTTGTCGATCGCGGCCTGGTCGATGAGGACCCAGTCCGAGACGCCGAGCTCCTGGCCGACCCGGGCCCTGAGGTCATCGATCCCCTGGATGGTGAGCATGGCGTCACTTTATGGCTGACGCCCGGCGGGCGGGCCCACCCCTCGATCTGAGGACATCGTGAGGAGCCTTGCCAGGGCAGGCCGTCGTTCGGCAGGCTCCGACCCATGCACGCGCTGCGGCCCGTCGTCCTGCTCTCCGCCGTCCTCGGGACGCTGGCCGCCGCACAGGGCGCGCAGGCCGCGACCCTCTCGGCGAGCGGCAGCACGATCACCTACCAGGCCGCGCCGGGGGAGACGAACCGCGTGGACGTCAACTGGGGCACCGCCCGCCCGACCTTCGACGACGTCTACGGCATCCCCATCCAGATCGGCCCGGGCTGCGAGGACACCTACGACGACGGCCTGATCCTCCAGTGCCCGTCGGCCGGGGCCGACCCGACGGTCGTCGTGGACCTCGGGGACGGCGACGACCGCGCCGCCGTGGTGGGCGACCGGTCCCGCGGCCACCACGCCGAGCTACGCGGGGGCGACGGCGCCGACCAGCTGCTCAGCGAGGAGGGCTCGGACACCCTCGACGGCGGGCCGGGCGACGACGAGCTGCAGCCCGACGACCTCGACGACGGCGATCCCGCGGGCACCGGCGACGTGGTCCTCGGCGGGCCGGGCCGCGACCTGCTGCAGCTCGTCGACTCCTCCCAGGACCAGCTGCGCGCCTCGCTGGACGACGTGGCCGACGACGGCGGCCCGGGCGAGGGCGACGACTACCGCTCCGACCTCGAGGACGTGCAGGGCGCGCGCGGCGCGAGCAACACCATCATCGGCACGCCGGGGCCCAACCGCATCACGATCATCTCCGACGACCGCGTCCCGAACACGATCGTGGGCGGCGACGGGGACGACGTCCTCACGGGCGGCGGGGGCAGCGACAGCCTCGACGGCGGCCCCGGGAACGACCAGCTCGTCGGCGGGGCCTTCGACGACCTCCTCGTCGGGGGTCCGGGCCTGGACTCGCTGGACGGCGACGGGGACACCCTCTTCCCGGGCAACGACCGCATCGAGGCGCGCGACGGGGTGGCGGAGGCCATCAACTGCGGCATCGGCGCCGACACCGCGATCATCGACGCCACCGACACGGTCCCGGCCGACCCGGGGTCGCTCTGCGAGGTCGTCGACCGCGGCGCGCCGGCCCCGCCCGCACCGGGGACGCCCGGCACCCCCGGCACCCCGGGCGCCCCCGCCGCGTCGGTCGTGGCCGGGAGCGTCCGCTCGAGCGCCCTGCGCACGAGCCGCGGACGCATCGCCGTCGCGGTCGCCTGCCCCGCCGGCACGGCGACGTGCGCGGGGACGCTCACGCTGCGCACCGCCTCCCGCGTGCGGGTCGGCAGCCGTCGCGCGACGGTCACCGTCGGGCGGGCGAGCTACCGCGTCGCCGCGGGCGCGCGGGCGACGGTGCGGGTCGAGCCGGGGGCGAAGGGGCGCTCGCTGCTGCGCCGCGTGACGAAGGTGCGCGTGACGGCGACGCTGGACCCCACGGGCAGCGCGGCGGCGGCCCGCCGGACCGTGACGCTCCGCGGCTAGCGCCCGGCGGCCCAGTCGGCCTCGGCGCGCCCGAGCGCCGTGGTCGGCGGGCTGCCGTCGGCGTGCTCGCGCAGCAGCGCGTGCCAGTCGGCGCTCGCGTGCAGCTCCCCCAGCACCCCGAGCAGGACGGTGTCCATCCGCCGCAGCAGCACCGCGTGGGCGGGGATCGTCTCGCGGCGCATGACCGCGAAGTGCGCCGAGCGCGGCGTGGCCGCGGCCTCGAAGCCGCGCCGGGCGAGCTCGGGGTCCAGGCGCCGCTCGCCGGGCTCGGCCCACCACGCACCGACGTCGCGTAGGTGGGCCAGCGCGGCTCCGGGCGCGACGCGCGCGGGGTCGGGGAGGTAGCCCAGGCGGTCGAGCGCCGCGTGGGTGGCGGCGGCGTCGGAGGCCATGACGGCCCGCGCGAGGCCGAGCTCCCCCTCGACCTGGGCGGCCTCGAGCCGCGCCACGAGGCCGAAGTCGAGCAGCACGAGCGCGCCGTCCGGCGCGAGCAGCACGTTGCCGGGGTGCGGGTCGCCCAGCACGAGGCGGTCGCGGCGGACGAGGCCGAAGACCGCGCGGAAGAGCATCTCGCCGACGCGGTCACGCTCGGGCGCGCCGAGCTGGGCGATCTCGCCGAAGGGGATCCCGGCGGCGAGCTCGGTGACCAGCACGCGGCGCGTGGAGCGCTGCGTGTCGACGGCGGGCACGCGCAGGAACGGGTGCCCGCGCAGGGCCCGGCCGACCGCGCGCTGGTGCTGGGCCTCCAGCTCGTAGTCGAGCTCCTCGCTCATGCGGTCGCGCAGCTCGTCGGCGATCGCGCCCGCGTCGAGCGACGGCGCGAGGCGGCCGACGGTGCCCAGCGCGACGTGGAGCGTGCGCAGGTCGCCCTCGACGACCTCGGAGATGCCGGGGTACTGGACCTTGACCGCGACCTCGGCCCCTTCGGGGGTGCGGGCGCGGAAGACCTGCCCGATGGACGCGGCGGCGATCGGCTCGGGATCGAAGTGGGCGAACGCCTCCTCCAGCGGCACGCCGAGCTCGGCCTCCACGAGCGCGCGCTGCCGGGCGAACGGGACCCGCGGCGCCTGGTCGCGGAGGCTCGCGAGCTGCGCGCGGAGGCTCGCGCGGTCGGCCTCGGGGACCCCCGCCAGGTCGACCGTGCTCAGCAGCTGCCCGAGCTTGAGCGCCGGCCCCTTCATCTCCCCGAGCTGGGCCACGAGCCGCCGGCCCGTCGCGGCGACGGCGTCGGCCTCGCCCCGGCGGGCGCGCTCCGGCGAGCGCACGAGCCCCGCGGCCCGCGCGCCCAGGACCCGCGCGGAGCCGCCCGCGGCGAGCGAGCCGAGCTTCGCCGCCCGGCGCAGGCGGGAGCGCTCGGGATCGTCGCCCACGGGCGTCGTCGGTCAGCTGCGCCGGTCGGCGACGAGCCAGGAGGCCAGGCCGCTGAGCGCCGCCACCGCGAGCACCGACGGCCACGCGCCGATCTTCTTGGCCAGCGGATGCGAGCCGCCGAAGCCGCCGAGGTAGGTCGCCAGCAGGCCGAGCGCCGCCGGGGTGCCGACGTCGCGCCGCCAGGAGCGCGTCAGCCAGGCCGCCGCGGCGAGCAGGACGCCGCCGCCGAGCTGCCGGTTGCCCGACCTGGACGCGACGAGGTAGCCGCCCACGAGCGAGCCGGCGGCGACGGGTGCGGTGGGGAGGGCCATGGGCCTCACGGTAGGCGGCGCGCGGAGGCGCCCGCGCCCACCGCGGGCACCTCGTCGCCCCCGGGCACCGCGGCGGGCAGCTCGATGCGGAAGACCGCGCCCCCGTCGGGCGCGTTGGACGCCGAGGCCGTGCCGTGCTGGGCCGCGACGATCCCGGCGACGATGCTCAGCCCGAGGCCCGCGCCGGCCGGGCCCTGCGCCCGCCCGCCCTGCGCGCGCCAGAAGCGGCCGAAGACCGCCTCGGGGTCGTCGACCGGCAACCCGGGGCCGTGGTCGCGGACCTCCAGGCGCAGGCGGTCGCCCCGCGGGGCGACCGTCACGTCGATCGCCGTGCCCGCGGGCGTGTGGATCGTCGCGTTGCGCAGCAGGTTGGCCAGCACCTGGCGGATCCCGTCCGGGTCGGCCACGGCGATCGCCGGGTCCTGCACGTGCAGGCGCACCTCGCGGTCGGGCGCCGCCGCGCGGGTGTCGTCCACGGCGTCGGCGGCGAGCTCGCCGACGTCGATGGGCTCCGGCGTGCCGCCGCGGATCTCGTCCAGGCGCGCGAGCACGAGCAGGTCCTCCACCAGCGTCCCCATGCGCGCCGACTCCGACTCGATGCGGTCCATCGCCTTGGCGATGTCCTGCGGCTCGGTGGCCGCGCCCATCCGGAAGAGCTCGGCGTAGGCGCGGATGGAGGCCAGCGGCGTGCGCAGCTCGTGGGAGGCGTCGGCCAGGAACGCGCGCAGGCGCCCCTCGCTCGCCTCCCGCTCGGCGAAGGCGATCTCCAGGCGGTCGAGCATCGCGTTGACGGCCAGCCCGAGCCGGCCGACCTCCGTGGAGGCCTCCGACGGCTCGACGCGCTGGTGCAGGCGCCCCCCAGCGATCTCCCCCGCCGTGTGCCCCATGCGGTCCAGCGGCCGCAGGCCGATCCGGACGAGCAGCCACGTCAGCCCGCCGAGGACGAGCAGCACGATCGCCGCGACGATCCCCTCGATGAGCAGCAGCCGGTCCAGCGCGGCGTCGACCTCCGTGAGCGGGACGGCGGTGACCACGAGGTCGCCGAAGCGGCGACCGGGCTGGACGGCGACGACGAACGACGTGCCGCCGGAGCCCCGCGAGCCGACCACGAGGCGCTGGCCCGCGCGCAGGTCGGCGGGGAGGTCGGGGAGCGGGCCCGTCGCGGACTCGCTGGCGCCGAAGCGGACGGTGGTGGTGCCCGCGGCGTTGCGGACCTGGCCCGAGGAGCCGGCGGGCAGGCTCGCGAAGGGCGGCGGGCCGCCGCGGGCGTCGTCGCCGTCGGCCAGGCGGCGCT
>CAXUES010000142.1:0-617 GCA_964250185.1 uncultured Solirubrobacteraceae bacterium
AAGGGCGCGCACTTCATCGAGCTCTGCGACCGCCGCGGCATCCCGCTGCTCTTCGTGCAGAACACGATGGGCTTCATGGTCGGCCGCGACTACGAGGCCGGCGGCATCGCCAAGGACGGCGCCAAGCTCGTCACCGCGGTGTCGACCGCGCGCGTCCCGAAGCTCACGCTGGTCGTGGGCGGCTCCTTCGGCGCGGGCAACTACGGCATGTGCGGGCGCGCGTTCTCGCCCAACCTCCTCTTCCTGTGGCCCAACGCCCGCACGAGCGTCATGGGCGGTGAGCAGGCCGGCGTGGTCATGACGACCGTCGGCCAGCCCGAGGTCGGCGCGAAGCTGCGCGAGCAGTACGAGCACCAGGGCACGCCGTGGTACTCCAGCGCGCGGCTGTGGGACGACGGCGTCATCGACCCGCGCGACACCCGCGCGACGCTCGCCCACGCGCTGGAGATCTGCGCGCAGGCGCCGATGGAGGACGTCGGCTACGGCGTCTTCCGGATGTGACAGCGTCAGCGCGATGAGCGGCGTGCG
This sequence comes from uncultured Solirubrobacteraceae bacterium, assembly GCA_964250185.1. GTDB lineage: Bacteria > Actinomycetota > Thermoleophilia > Solirubrobacterales > Solirubrobacteraceae > Paraconexibacter. Next base: position 529 of record CAXUES010000142.1, read on the forward strand.
CTACGAGGTGGCCGACGGCGTGGCGACGCTGTCGATGGACGAGCCCGAGACGCGCAACGCGCTCTCCGATCAGCTCCTCGACGACCTGC
>CAXUES010000142.1:627-2629 GCA_964250185.1 uncultured Solirubrobacteraceae bacterium
GCGATGGAGCTCGCGCGCGACGACACCGACGCCGGGTGCGTCGTCCTGGCCTCGACGCACCCGCGCACCTGGAGCGCCGGCGGCGACCTGAAGGGCTTCACCGAGGAGGTCCCGCTGAGCGACAAGTTCACCGGCCTGCAGCGCTTCCCGCAGCTCTTCACCACGATCGGGACGCTCGGCAAGCCCGTGGTGGCGAAGGTCGGCGGGCACTGCCTGGCGGGCGCGTTCGGCCTCGCGCTGGCCTGCGACCTCATCGTCTGCAGCGACGACGCGACCTTCGGCACGCCCGAGATCGCCGTGGGCGTCTTCCCGTTCATGATCGCCGCGCTCCTCCAGCGCGACCTGCCGCGCAAGAAGGCCACCGAGCTCATGTTCCTGGGGGAGCGCATCGACGCCCGCGAGGCCGAGCGCCTCGGCGTGGTCAACCGGGTCGTCGCCCCCGGGGAGCTCGACGCGGCCACGATCGCGTGGGCCACGAAGCTCGCGACGTCCTCGCCGCTGCTCATGCGGATGGGCAAGGACGCGCTCTGGCGTCAGCAGGACCTGCCCCTGGAGGACGCCTGGGACCTCCTGCGCGGGCAGCTGGCCATCGCGCTGGCCACCGACGACGTGCGCGAGGGCGTCAGCGCGTTCTTCGCCAAGCGCCCGCCGCACTGGAGCGGGCACTAGGTGACGGCCCCTGCCAGGACCGCCGCGGGGCGGCGGATCTACTTCAGGTGCGCCCAGCTCCCCGGCTGGCGCTCGAGCAGCTCCTCCAGCGTCTGGGCCGGGTGCCCGGTGATGATCGGCACCACGTCGCTGACCACGTCGAGGTCGCCCTCGCGGACGGCGAGGTAGCTCGTCACCCAGCCCTCGACCTCGAAGGCGGGCGCGCCGAACTGCGCGCGTGAGGCGTAGGCCTCCTCCTCGGTCTCGTCGACGTAGGTCACCTCGCGACCGGCCACGCGCGTGAGGACGGCGGCCGCGTCGGCGAGCGTGCGGGCTTCGCGGCCGGTCACGTCGTAGGAGCGCCCGGCGTGGGCGGCCGGATCGAGGAGCGCCTCGACGGCCACGTCGGCCACGTCGTCACGCGCGACCCAGCCCGTGCGCCCGTCGCCGGCCGGGCCCCGGATGACGCCGTCCGCTCCCGCGAAGAACGGCACGAAGTCGAGGTACATGGAGTTGCGCAGGAACGTGCGCCGCAGTCCGGCCTGGTCGATCCCGCGCTCGGTCAACGCGTGGTGGCGGCCCAGCGTGAAGGTCGTGTCGGGCGCCGCGGCCAGGAACGACGTGTAGACGACGTGCCCGACGCCCGCGTCGGCCGCGGCGGCGACCGCGCTGAGGTGCTCCTCCACGCGGGTGGCCGACTCGCGCCCCGAGACGAGCAGGAGCGTCTCCACCCCGCGCAGCGCCTCGGTCATCGCCGCGCGGTCGTGGTAGCCGTCGCACAGCGCGACCTCCGCGCCCGGCAGCTCCGGCGCCCGCGTGGCGTCGCGCACGACGAGGCGCTGGGGCACCCCGCGGTCGGCCAGCCGGCGGGCGACGCGCCCGCCCAGCTCGCCCGTGGACCCGGTGACGGCGATCATGGGCGCAGCGTAGGCTGGCGCCACCGCGCTCCATGGCCACGGACGATCCCCCAGCGCGCACCCAGGGCCGCACGGCCTGGGCGCGCAACCTCGCCGCGCCGATCCGCGGCTACCTCGACGCGGAGCTCGGCGGCGCGGTCATCCTCGCGGGCGCCGCGGTCGTCGCGCTGCTGTGGGCCAACGTGCTGCCGGGCTCCTACACGTCGCTGTGGGAGACGCGCGTCGCGCTGTCCTTCGGCTCGCACGAGCTGGCCACGGACCTGCGCGGCTGGGTCAACGAGGGGCTCATGACGCTCTTCTTCCTCGTCACGGGCCTGGAGGCCAAGCGCGAGATGGACCTCGGCGAGCTGCGGGAGCGCACGGCCATCCGGCGTCATCAACGTCACCGGCAGCATGATTGAGGGGGCGAACGGCCGCCAGCCGACGCCTGGCAGACC
>CAXUES010000142.1:2639-7410 GCA_964250185.1 uncultured Solirubrobacteraceae bacterium
GCTCGACATGGGCGAGCTGCGCGAGCGCCGCCGGCTGGCCATCCCGGTCATGTGCTCGCTCGGCGGGATGGCGGTCGCGGGGCTGGCCTACGTCCTCATCAACGCGGGCGGCGACGGCGCGAGCGGCTGGGGCATGGCCATCTCCACCGACACCGCGCTCGCCCTCGGGGCGCTCGCGCTGACCACGCGGGGACGGGCGATCCGCGTGCGCGTCTTCCTGCTGACGATGGTCGTCATCGACGACCTCGTCGCGTTGCTGGTCATCGCGCTCGTCTACACCGAGCGGGTGTCGTTCGGCGCGCTGGCCGTCGCGCTCGGGCTGTTCGCCGTGCTCATCGCGCTGCGCTGGGCCGGGCCGTGGCGGGCGCCAGCGGCGGTCATCGTCGGCGTGGGCATCTGGCTGGCGATGTTCGAGTCCGGCGTGGACGCGGTCATCGCCGGGCTGGCCATCGGCCTGGTCACGACGGCCTACCCGCCGCCCCGCAACGCGCTGGAGCGCTCGACCGAGCTCATGCGCTCCTTCCGGGAGCAGCCCAGCCCCGAGGCCGCGCGGTCGGCGCGCGCCAGCCTCGCGTCGGCGATCTCGCCCAACGAGCGCCTCCAGTTCCTCCTGCACCCGTGGACGAGCCGCGTCGTGGTCCCGCTGTTCGCGCTGGCCAACGCCGGCATCGCGCTGGACGGCTCGCTGCTGGAGGCCGCGGCGAGCTCCCCGGTGACGTGGGGCGTGATCGCCGCCTTCGCGGTGGGCAAGCCGCTGGGGATCATGGCCGCCGCGTGGCTGGCCACCCGCCCGGGACTCGGCGGCAGCCGGCTGACCGTCACCTTCCCCGCGCTCGCGCTGGGCGCGGGGGCCGCGGGCGTCGGCTTCACGGTCTCCCTGCTCGTCGCGTCGCTGGCCTTCGAGGGGCAGCTGCTCGACGAGGCGAAGGTCGGCGTGCTGATCAGCGCGGTCCTCGCGCCGCTCCTCGTCCGCCTGGCCGCCGCGGTGATGCAGCGGCTGCCCCAGGAGACCCGCGCCCGCCAGCTCGGCGCCACCGCCGAGACGCTCGTCGACCTCGCCACCGACGTCGACGAGCAGGTCGACCACGTGCGGGGCGCGCCCGACGCCCTCGTCACGCTCATCGAGTACGGCGACTTCGAGTGCCCCTATTGCGTCCACGCCGCCGCGACCATCGAGGAGCTGCTCGAGGAGCTCGGCGACGAGCTGCGCTACGTCTTCCGCCACCTGCCGCTCAGCGACGTCCATCCCAACGCGCAGCTCGCGGCCGAGGCCTCCGAGGCCGCCGCCGCCCAGGGCGCGTTCTGGCCGCTGCACGACCGGCTGCTCGCCGACGACGCCCCGCCGACGCCCGTGCGGCTGGAGCAGCTCGCCGGCGAGCTCGGCCTCGACCTCGACCGCTTCACCGAGGACCTGCACCACCGCCGCCACGCGGCGCGCGTCGCCGAGGACGTGCGCACCGCCGACGAGAGCGGGGTCTCCGGCACGCCGACGTTCTTCGTCAACGGCCGTCGCCACCAAGGCCCCTACGACCTCGCCACGCTGCGGGCGGAGATCGCCGCCGCCGCGCGCGTCGCGCGGCGCTCGCGCCCCGCTCCGGCGCCCGTCTAGACGCACCGCGAGGCCCGGCCGCGTGGGAAGCCGACTTCCGGTGCGTCGCGCGGCGCCGCGAGCGGCAAGATGTGCTCGGTGCCCATGGCCGCTGCCGAGATCCACTGGCGCGAGGCGGACGGCACCGACCCGCGGCTGCTGGCCCTCGTATTGGCCGGCCTCTTCGCCGCGGGCGCGTCGCTGACCGGCGTGGCCGAGCTGCTGCTGCGTGCACCGGCGCACGGCACGGGCCTCGTGGCCGTCATCGCGACCGCCTACGCGGCCGCGCTGGCGCTCGTCGTGATCCGCAGGCCGCTGCCCGTCACGGTGCTCGGGTGCGTGCTGGGCGTGGGCAGCGCGCTCATCGCGCTGGCCGCGTGGTGCTCCGGCGACCGGCCGAGCCCGCTGGTCTTCCTGTACCTGTGGATCTTCGTCTACAGCGCCTACTTCCTCACGCCGAGGCACGCCGGCGTGCAGATCGTCTGCGCGAGCGTGACCTTCGCGGTGCTGCTGGCGGTCGCTCCGCCGCGCGGCGGCGACGGCCTCGCCTGGTGGACGGTCGCGGTGGCGGCCATGCTCGGCGGCGTGGTCGTCGTCGCGGTGGTGCGGCGCCACAGCTCCGGCCTGGTGGCGCAGCTGCGGGGCATCGCCCGGACCGACGCGCTGACGGGGCTGGTCAACCGGCGCGGCTTCTACGAGCACCTGGAGGCGGAGCTCGAGCGCGCGCGCCGCGAGGGCACGGCCTTCGCCGTCGTGGTGGGCGACATCGACCACTTCAAGCGGGTCAACGACCGGCTCGGGCACCCCGTCGGCGACGACGTGCTGCGGCAGGTCGCCGCCGTCATGGAGCAGACCAGGCGGAGGATCGACACCGCCGCGCGGGTCGGCGGCGAGGAGCTCGCGCTCCTGCTCCCCGGGGTGGCGGCCGAGGGGGCCGTCGCCTTCGCCGAGCGCCTGCGCCGCGCGGTGCGCGACGCCTTCGGCGACGCGGTCCTGCCGATCACCATGAGCTTCGGGATCGCGAGCCACCCGGCCGACGGCGACAGCATCGCGACGCTGCTGGCGGTGGCCGACCGGGCGCTCTACGCCGCCAAGCAGGGCGGTCGCGACCGCAGCGTCCACCGGACGCACCCGCCGGTGGAGCCGCGGCGGCTGTCAGCCTCCACCGTGGTCGCCGGGGAGGCGCTCCACGCCCGCAGCGCCTCGCCGAGCGTCCTCGGCGACCTGGTCGTCCACGCCCCCGAGGCGTCGCGAATCTGAGCCACGGGGCTCCAGTGGGGCGGGACGCCCGAAGAGGAACCCCTGGGCGAAGTCGCAGCCCAGCTCGCGCAGCACCTCGTGCTGGTCGTGGGTCTCGATGCCCTCGGCGACGATCGCCAGGCCGAGGCCGTGGCCCATGCCGATCACCGCCGCGACGATCGCCCGGTCGCCGGCGTCCTGCGGGAGCCCGGCGACGAACGAGCGGTCGATCTTGATCGCGCGGATGGGGTAGCGCTTGAGCAGCGCCAACGAGGAGTAGCCCGTGCCGAAGTCGTCGAGCGAGAGGCGCGCGCCGATGGCGTGCAGGGCGTTCAGGCAGGCGTCGGCGGCCGGGTCCGATCCGAGGAGCGCGGTCTCGGTGATCTCGAGGATCAGCCGCCCGACCGGCACCCCGTGCCGCGCTGCGGTCCCGGCGACGAGCTCGGGCAGGTGCGGCTCGTGGAGCTGCGGCGGCGAGAGGTTGACGCTGAGGTAGAGGTGGTCCCCGTGGCGCGCCCGCATGGTGGCGTAGGCCGCGCAGGCCCGGTCGAGGACCCAGGCGCCGATGTCGCCGATGAGGCCGATCTGCTCGGCCACCGGGATGAACTCGTCGGGCGCGACGTCGCCGAGCTGCGGGTGGTGCCATCGGGCGAGCGCCTCGACGCCCTGCACCACGTCGTCGGCGAAGCGCACGATCGGCTGGTAGACGACCGACAGCTCGCCCCGGGCGATCGCGTGACGGAGCGCGCCCTCCAGCACCGCGCGGCGCCCGGGCGCCGCCGTGCCGTCGTGATCGGACCAGGCGCAGCCGTTGCCGCCGCGCGCCTTGACCGCGTACATCGCCGTGTCCGCGCGGTGCACCGCACGGCTCGCGTCGACGTCGGGGCCGCTGACCACCGCGATGCCGACGCTGGCGGTCACGGGCATCGGCTCGCCGGTCACGAGCTCGACCAGCGGCGCGCGGAGGGTGGCGAGCACGCGCTCGGACAGCTCGGTCGCGTGCCGCTCGTCGCCGGGGGACACGATGAGCAGCTCGTCGCCGCCGAGGCGGGCCACCACGTCGCCCGGGCCGACGCAGGCCTCCAGGCGCCCGGCGGTCTGCACCATCACCCAGTCGCCGCGGTCGTGCCCGAGCGAGTCGTTGATGACCTTCAGGCGATCGAGGTCGATGAACAGCACCGCGACGGGCTGCGGCGGCTGCCGCCGCAGCAGCGCGTCGAGCGCGGCGAAGGCCGCCGCCCGGTTGACCAGGCCGGTGAGCGAGTCGTGCGTGGCGGCCCGCACGAGGGCGTCGTGCGAGCGGCGGCGCTCGATGGCGATCTCGGCGAGCCGGGCGAGGTCGCGCAGGAAGTCGAGGTCGGCCGTGCCGGGGGAGCGCCTCTGGGTCCCGTACGCGCCGAGGGAGCCGAGGACCGTGCCGTCCCGGTCCAGGAGCGGGAACGACCAGCAGTGGCGCAGCCCGAGCGGGTCCACGAGGTGGCGCCAGCCCTCCCACCGCGGGTCCGTGGCGATGTCGGGCGTGATGGCCTCGCGTCCCGTGGCGATGGCCGCGCCGCACGAGCCGGCCACGGGGCCGAAGCGCAGCCCGTCGATCGCTTCCTGGTAGGCGGCGGGCAGCCGGGAGGCGGCGCCGTGGTGCATCGTGCCGGCCTGCAGGTCGGCGAGCAGGATCGACCCGTGGAGGTCCGGGTCGTGGCGCTCCATGCTGACCACGATCGCCTCGAGGATCTGCTCGAGCGGCCGGTCCTCGGCGATGAGGCCGTGGATGTCGTTGTGGGACTCTAGGATCGCCGTGCTGCGCCGCAGGGCCGCCGAGGCGACGCGGAGGCCGGTCCGGAGGCGCTCCGGGCCGGCGAGCACGGCCGCTACGTACGACCTGAGGAAGCGGTCGGGCATGTCGCTGGCTCCGTCCATCCTGGCGGGGACCCGTCTCGCGGCCCACCG
>CAXUES010000143.1:0-1624 GCA_964250185.1 uncultured Solirubrobacteraceae bacterium
CGCGCGGAGGCCAGCGCGACGGCGTCGTCGGCGCGGGCCGCGGCCGTCGCATCGGCGAGCGCCGCGCGGACGTCGCGGTCGGCCTGCGGGTCGGCGGCGCGGATGCCCGCGCGCAGCGGCCCGGCGTAGCGGTCGCCGGCGTCGGCGACCTCGCGGGCGGCCCGGGCCGGCCCGTCGATGATGAGGCCGGACTGGGCGGTGAACAGCTGCGCGCGCAGCAGCTCGGCGGTGCGCCAGACCGGTGTCGTGGCGGGCGCCTGCGCGCCCGCGACGGCGGGCACGAGCGCGCCGGCCAGCAGCAGGGCGCACAGCAGCACGATCAGGCGGCGCGGCACGACGGGCTCCTAGCTCTCGAGCTCGATGTTCAACCGCCCGGCGGCCTGGGAGACCTGCCCGGCGATGGCCTCGGCGCGGTCCTGCGCCTCGCCGCCGAGGGTGTCGGCGTCGGAGGCGGTGAAGCGCTTGCCGCCCTGCTCCTGCTCGAGCAGCTGCGCCGAGAACTGGCGCAGGGCGACGAGCGACTGCCCCGTCTGGCGGGCCTGCGGGCCGTCCACCGAGGCGATGCTCGGCTCGACGGAGTCGTACACGGTGACCAGGCCGCCGAGGATGTCGGAGATGTCCTGCAGGCGGGAGGCGACGACGAAGGCCTTCTCGGTCGAGTCCTCGCCGGCGACGAAGCGCGAGCTCTTCCAGGCGTCGAAGTACTCCGACATGGTCGGGGTCATCACGACGAGCGCGGTGAGCGCGTCCTGGAGCGTGGGCGACCAGCGGCGGGCGGAGGCGTCCAGGTCACGCGCGGTGGTCTGGAACTCCTTGGCCGCGGCGAGGTAGAAGCGCGGATCGGGGACGGCCTCGCCGAAGGCGACCTCGCCGTCGCCGTCGAGGTCGGCCGGCTTGGACCACTTCGACTCGGTCCCGAAGGCCGCGGTCTCCATGAGGTAGTTCAGGTTGCCGGGCTGGGCGAAGGTGCGCCCGTCGGAGGTCTTGATCGAGAACGCGACGGCGTTCTCGGGATCGGAGGCGTCGCCGCCCGCGTCGATCTGCACGTCGAAGTCGGCGAGCTCGGGGACGCCGGCCACGACGCCCTCCATCTCCTCGTAGGCCGGGTTGGCCTTCGCGAAGCCGTCCTGCGCCTGCTGCACGAGGGTCGCGACCCGCGCGCGGTCGGCGCGGAGCATGCGCTGGGCGTCGTAGCCGTTGGCCCTCCCGATCGCGTCGAGCTCGGTGGCGGTGGCGACCAGGCCGTCGACGTCCGTGGTGAGCCGTTCGGTGTGGGCGAGCAGGTAGCCCTTCACCGCGCCGAGGTCGGCGCCCGCAGCGGCCGAGGCGGCGGTGGTGGCCGGCGCGGCGGCGTCCTCGTCGCCGTCGGAGCCGCAGCCCGCGGCGACCAGGGCGGCGCCGGAGAGGACGATGGCGGCGGTGCGGCGGAGAGATGAGGCGCTCATGAGTTCGGGCACCCTAACATCAGGGCGGCCTAACAGCGACATCGGCCGCTGGAGATCACCCTCCTCGCGTGGCGGTGATTACCCTCGTGGCGTGGTGGAGCCCGTCCTGTCCCCGGACCCCGCGCCCGTCGTCCCCGAGGCGCCCGTGCGCCCGCATCCCGCGCCGCTGCGCGGGGGGC
>CAXUES010000143.1:1634-3416 GCA_964250185.1 uncultured Solirubrobacteraceae bacterium
CCCACGGGATGCTCACCACGGGGCACCTCCGGCTCTTCGTCCGGCTGCTGTGGCTCAAGGCCCGCCACCGTGGCCGCCTGACCTCGGACGGCATCGCGTTCGTCACCCCGGGCGTGCGCTTCGAGATCGGCCCGGACGCCCACGTCCACCTCGGGCGCTGGTCGTGGATCGGCAGCGGGAGCAAGATCCGCGTGCACGAGGGCCGCTTCGAGATCGGGGCCAAGACCGTGATGGGCCAGGAGTGCACCGTCTCCTGCTACCAGCACGTCTCCGTCGGCCGGGAGTGCATCCTCGCCGACCGCGTGATGCTCATCGACTTCGACCACGGCGCCGCCGAGGGCGAGCGAGCCGTGCGCCAGCAGGGGATCTACAAGCAGGACGTGCGCGTGGGCTCCAACGTCTGGATGGGCTACGGCGCGTGCGTGCTGCGCGGGACCACCGTGGGCGACGACGCGATCATCGGCACCTCCGCGGTGGTGACCAAGGACGTGCCCGACGGCGGCGTGGTCGGCGGCGTCCCGGCGCGCCTGCTGCGCACCCGCCCGCGGCCGACGACCCTGCGCTGGCGATGAGCGCCGACGCGCGCATCGAGCCGGCGATCCTCGACCTGCTCGCCGCGCGCGACGCCGGCAAGACGATCTGCCCGTCCGACGCGGCGCGCGCGCTGTGGGGCGGCGACTTCCGGGAGCACATGGACGAGGTCCGCGGCGTCGCGTTCGGCCTGGTGGACGAGGGGCGCCTCGAGGTCACGCAGAAGGGCTCGGTCGTGGACGGCCGCAGCGCCCGCGGGCCGATCCGCCTGCGCCTGCCGGGCGCCTAGGCGCGGCAGACCGCGATGAGGTCCAGCGCGCCCGCGAGGTCGCGGTCGGCGCGCACCACGAAGTCCCTCGCGGCGATCGCCGGGGTGAAGCGGTCGTAGAAGGCCCGGGTGAGGCCCAGGCGCCGGTGGACGTCGTCCCAGCGCAGGTGCTCCAGCGCGAAGGCGTGCACGGCGAGCTTGCGCGCGTGGAAGGTGCCCAGCAGCTCGACGTCGTCGAAGGCCGCGCGGCACAGCGCCGCGAAGCCCTCGGGCCGGTGCTCGCGCACGTGGAAGGGGTTGTGGGAGCGCTCCGCCCCGGGCGGCGCGAGCGTGAGGACGTTCGGCGTGGAGACGACGACGAGGCCGCCGGGACCGACGAGCTCGCGGCAGCGGCGCAGGAAGGCCTCGTCGTCCTCGATGTGCTCGATGGTCTGCAGGAAGCAGATCGCGTCGCAGGGCCCCTCCCACGTCGTCACGTCGCCGACGGCGAAGGACGTGCGCGCGTCGGCGTAGCGCGCCTGCGCGTGGGCGACGACCTCCGCCTCGGCGTCGACCCCCAGGACGCTCGTCGCGCGCGCGGCCAGGATGTGCGCGCCGTAGCCCTCCCCGCAGGCGAGGTCGACGACCCGCCGGCCGGCGACGAGCGGCGCGATCCAGTCGTAGGCGGCCTCGTGGCGGCGGAAGAAGTAGTTCTCGGCGGGGACGTCGGGGAGCGTCCGCTCGCCCGTCAGCGCGAGCGGCGGGACCCCGGGCGGCAGGCCGCGCTGGACGAACGCTGGGTCGGGGGCGGCCATCGGGGCGCCGGACGCTAGCCTGCCGCGCCTGATGCCCGCCTCCCCGACCGCCAGCCCCGAGGAGATCCGGGACGTCAACACGCGCTACCACGACGGCGCCGCCGCCCAGTACGACGCCAAGTGGGGGATCGACTGGGGCGCGGTGGGCGCCCACCAGGTGCTGCTCAAGACGACGAAGGCGCTCGGCGG
>CAXUES010000143.1:3426-7341 GCA_964250185.1 uncultured Solirubrobacteraceae bacterium
CAGCGGGTAGCGGATGTACGACGAGAATGGCAAGCCGATAGACGTCGTCCCCGAGCACATCGCCATCCGCAGGGGCATGGACTACAGCCTCGATCTCAAGAACGGCAGCTACGGCGAGGTCGGCCAGGGGCAGGTGCTCGGCAAGGTCCGCAAGCTCGTCCCGGCCACGCCCGGCGCGTACGGCGACGCTTTGGAGATCGGCGCGGGCACGGGCTACTTCGCCCTGAACATGCTCCAGGCCGGCGTCATCCGGACGGCGACCTGCACGGACATCTCCGAGGGGATGCTCACGTCGCTGCGCGCCAACGCCGACCGGCTCGGCGTCGACGTGCGCACGGTCGCCTGCGACGCCGAGGCGCTGCCCTTCGAGGACGCGTCGTTCGACCTGGTCATGGGCCACGCCGTCCTGCACCACCTCCCCGACCTCGACCAGGCCTTCCGCGAGTTCCGCCGGGTCCTGCGCCCGGGCGGCACCGTCTTCTTCGCCGGGGAGCCCTCGCGCGTCGGCGACCGGATCGCGAGCTACCCCAAGCGCTGGGCCTGGAAGGCCTCCCCCGTGTGGCGCCGGGCGATCGGCGCGCGCAAGGCGCCCGAGGGCCACAGCGACGGCGGCGCGGAGAACCACACGCTCGAGCACGTCGTCGACGTCCACGCGTTCGTGCCCGACGACCTCGCGCGACGCGCCCGCGACGCGGGCCTGCACGACGTCACGGTGCGCGGCGAGGAGCTGCTGGCCAACTGGTTCGGGTGGACCAACCGCGTGCTGGAGTCCTCCGCCGTGGACGAGGACATCCCGATGGCCTGGCGCCAGTACGCCTTCCGGGGCTACCTCGCCTTCCAGCAGGTGGACCGCCGCCTGCTCGAGCCGCGGCTGCCCGCGCGGCTCTTCTACAACCTGATGCTGAGCGCCACCAAGGCCTAGCGGCCCGGCACGACGGCCTCGGCCACCGCGGCGAGGTCCTCGTCGCCGTGGCCGGCGTCGGAGGCCTTCGTGAAGAGCTCGCGCGTCGCGGCGAGCACGCCGAGGTCGAGGCCGGAGCGCTCCTCGGCGTCCACGACGAAGCGCAGGTCCTTCAGCGCGTTGTCCAGTGCGAAGGCGACGGGGTACTCCCCTGCGATCATCGCGCCGCCCTTGAGCTGCGCGAAGGGCGTGTCGAGCGGACCGCCGGCGATCGCGTCGAGGAAGTCCTGCGGATCCAGGCCCTCGGCGCGCGCGAGCGCGACCGACTCGGCCAGGACGCCGACCAGGCCGCCGAGCCAGGCGTTGAGGACGAGCTTGAGCTTGGAGCCGTTGGGCGCCTCGCCGCAGCGCTTGGTGGCCTTGCCGGTCGCGTCGAACAGCGGCTGCAGGCGGTCGATCGCGCCGTCGGTGCCCGAGGCCAGGATCAGCAGCTGCCCGTCCTCGGCCGGCTTCTTGGTGCCCGACACGGGGCCGTCGACGTAGGCGACGCCGTGCTCGTCGGCGAGCTCGCCCAGGCGGCGGGCGCCGTCGACGCCGACCGTGGCCACCTGCCACCAGACGGCGTCCTCGCCGAGCGCGCGGAGCGCCTCGGGCGCCGCCTCGAGGGTCGCGTCGGCGTCGGTGAGCATCGTGACGAGCACCTCCGCGCCCTCGCCGGCCTCCCCCGGCGTGGCGGCGACCCGGATGCCGTCGTCGGCCAGCGGCGCCGCCTTGTCGGCGGTGCGGTTCCAGGCGGCGACCTCGTGGCCGGCCTTCGCGAGGTTGCGGGCCATGGGCGCACCCATGGTCCCCGTGCCGAGGAAGGCGATCTTCATGGCCCGTGGCCTACCCGGCGGCGCACGCGGCGCACGTGCCGCGCAGGACGACGTCGACGTCGTCCACCGCGAGGCCCGCGGCGCGGGCGGCGCGCACGAGCGCGCTCGCGTCGGTCTCGCCCTCGAGGTCCGACACGACCCCGCAGCGCGAGCAGGTGAAGTGCGCGTGGCCGTCCAGGCGCGGGTCCCAGCGCACCGCGCCGCCCCCGGCCTCGACGCGGTGCGCGAGGCCGAGCTCGCCCAGGAGCTCCAGGCCCGCGTACACCGTGGGCAGCGAGAGCCCGGGCAGGTCGTCGGCCGCGGCGCGCTGGACCTCGTCAGCGGTCGCGTGGCGGCCCAGCGCGTGGAGCGTGCGGTGCAGGACGACGCGCTGCGCGGTGACCTTCAGGCCCGCGTCGCGCAGGCGCCCACGCAGGACGTCGTCGAGCGCGTCGGGGGCCGTGGCGGTGCGGGGCACTCGTTCGATGTTAGGGCACCCTGGTCCCTGATAGGGGCACCTAATTGCAAGTCACTTGTAGTATTGGGCCCGTGAGCTTCTCCGAGACGGCGACGACGTTCCGCGGCGCGAGCGACCGCGATCGCCTGCTGCAGTGGGTGCAGCCCGGCCTCATCGGCCTCATCGACGGCACCATCTCGACGCTCGCCCCGATCTTCGCCGCCGCGTACGTGGCGGGCTCGCACGCGGCGCTGCTCGTCGGCCTGGCCGCGGCGCTCGGCGCCGCGATCTCGATGGGGATGTCCGAGGCGCTCTCCGACGACGGCGAGCTCACGGGCCGCGGATCGGCGCTGCGCCGCGGGGTCATCACGGGCGGCGCGACGTTCCTCGGCGGCACCTTCCACGCGCTGCCGTTCCTCATCGCGGACATCTCCACCGCGCTGGCGGTCGCCTACGCCGTCGTGTCGGTCGAGCTCGTGGCGATCGCCGTCGTGCGCAAGCGCTACCTGCACGTGTCGATGGCCAGCTCGCTCGTGCAGGTCACGATCGGCGGCGGGATCGTCGCGCTCGTCGGCGTGCTCGTCGGGCACGCCTGACGCCGTCAGGCGGCCATGAGGCCGAAGGGCGACCCCTCGGCGTCGCGGCAGACCGCGAACGACGTCCCCGGGTGGATCACGGTGCCGCCCAGCGCGGCGACGCGCTCCAGCGCCCCGGCGAGGTCGTCCACCGCGACGTAGGGCAGCGCCTGCGTGTCGCCGGGGCCGCGGCCGCGCTCGTGCACGCCCAGGGCGGCGCCGCCGGCGGCCCCGGCGGGATCGGCGACGAGGCCGGTGCCCTCGGCCGCCTCGCGCTCGCGCATGGTCACGCCGAGCAGGCCCTCCCAGAACGCGCGGGCGCGCGGCAGGTCGTCGGCGGGGAACTCGATGAGGGCGGCGCGGGCGGGCATGGGCCCGAGCGTAGGCGGGGATGCGCTCCCCATGGACGATCCCGTCGTGGCGCGTGCGCTCGAGCTGCTGGATGCCGCCCGGGCGACCCTGCCGGAGCACGCGCTGCGCCCCGGCGCCGACGGGCGCCTGCAGGACCGCGACCTGCGCGTGCGCTGGCGCTGGAACCCGGCGGGCGGCCTCGAGCTGCTGCTGGGCCGCGGCATGGGCGGCGCGGCGTGGCGGCGGATCGCCGCCGACGGCGCGGTGACCGAGCTCGCCTCCCCGCCGGGTCCCGACGAGCCCGGCGCGGCCTGGAGCGCCTACGGCGAGGCGCTGCGGGCGTCGGGCCTGGTGCTCGTCGACCCGCAGGACCCCGAGCCGCCGCCGCACGACCCCGCGCGGCAGGTGGCCACGCAGGCCGACGGCGAGGCGTGGGTGCTGCACGAGCGCTAGAGCTCGAGCTGGCCCTCCTCGCGCCCCCAGCGCCGCTCCCCCGCCACGAGCTCCTCCCGCGCGACCGCAGCGCGCTCGTGCACCGCCTCCTTGACGTCGTCGCCGAAGCGCCGCCACGTCCCGACGCCGCGCTGGGTGCGCCGGTTGCCCTGCAGCAGCTCGCTGTGGCGATCGACGAAGTCCCAGTACAGCGCGGTGACCGGGCACGCGTTGACCCCCACCTTCTCGCTCGGCGAGTACGCGCAGCGCGAGCAGTGGTCGCTCATCTTGTTGATGTAGTTGCCGCCCGCCGCGTAGGGCTTGGTCATCATCTCGCCGCCGTCG
>CAXUES010000144.1:0-4893 GCA_964250185.1 uncultured Solirubrobacteraceae bacterium
CGGCGGAAAGGCCGACGGCGCCGTCGCCGACCACGGCGACGGTCTGGCCGGCCTGCACCGCGGCGCAGCGGGCGGCGTGGTGGCCGGTGCTCATGACGTCCGAGAGCGTCAGCAGCGAGCGCAGCACGTCGTCGGAGTGACCGGAGCCCGGGACGGCGACCAGCGAGCCCGAGGCGAGCGGGACGCGGACGGCCTCGCCCTGGCCGCCGTCGCCGTTGGCGGGGTAGAAGCCACCGGTCGTGCACGCGGTCGTGATGCCGTGCCGGCAGTTGGGGCACGTCCCGTCCGAGAAGGCGAACGGCGCGATGACCAGGTCGCCCTTGGACAGGCCGGTGACCTCGGAGCCGAGCTCCTCGACGATCCCGATGAACTCGTGGCCGATGGGGCCGGCCGCGAAGGGCGAGTCGCCCCGGTAGTACCACAGGTCCGACCCGCAGACGCAGGCCATGACGACGCGGACGGCGGCGTCGGTGGGCTCGGAGAGGGAGGCGTCGGGCCGTTCCCCGACCGTCACCGACCGGGGCTCGTTGAAGATCGCTGCACGCATGGCACGCAGTGGAGCACCGTGCGAGCGCCCCTGGGAGACCCTGTGAGAGGGCCACTGGCAGTGCCCCTCTGGGGCACGCGTCCGCGGCTACCGTCGCTCTCGTGGATCCCGCCGACGACATCGCCGAGTTCCTGCGCTCGCGGCGGGCGAAGGTCACGCCCGAGCAGGTCGGGCTGCCCACCTACGGCGTCCGCCGGGTCCCCGGCCTGCGCCGCGAGGAGGTCGCCTCGCTGGCCGGGGTGTCGGTGAACTACCTGCGGCGCCTCGAGCGCGGCATCGCGGCCGGCGTGTCCGACGGGGTCCTGGAGGCGCTCGCCCGCGCGCTCCGGCTCGACGACGCCGAGCGGGCCCACCTGCACGACCTCGCCCGCGCGGTCAGCCCGGTGGCCTCCAGGCCGCGCCGGCCGGCCAAGCCGCGCGTCCGGCCGGTCGTGGAGCAGATCCTCCAGACGATGTCCGCTCCGGCGATCGTGCGCTCCAGCCGCGTGGACTACCTCGCCGCCAACCCCCTCGGCCGCGCGCTCTACGCGCCGCTCTTCGACAGCCGCGAGCAGCCTCCGAACTCCGCGCGGTTCTGCTTCCTGGATCCGGCGGCCCGCGACTTCTACGTCGACTGGGAGCGCACGGCCAAGGACCTCGTCGCGCATCTGCGTTCCGAGGCCGGCCGTGACCCCTATGACCGGGGACTCAGCGACCTCGTCGGCGAGCTCACCACTCGCAGCCCCGAGTTCGCGACGTGGTGGGCCGCCCATGACGTCCGCTACCACCAGACCGGCAGCAAGCGCCTGCGTCACCCCGTCGTCGGCGAGCTCGAGCTCAACTACGAGGTCCTGGAGCTCCCGGCCGACGACGGCCTGAGCATCAGCGTCTACAGCGCCGAACCCGGCTCGCGCTCGCAGGAGGCGCTCGACCTGCTGGCCAGCTGGAGCGCGACGCCCGCGACGACCTAGAGGGGCGCGCGCTCGCTGTCGGCCGCCCATGCCCGGCTGACGCCACCTCCTCGGTCCGACCATCTCGGACGTCAGCCGTGCGTGCCCCGCAGCTGCTCGAGCGTGCCCCAGGCCGTGCGCAGCCGCGCGCGTCGCTCGACCGAGCCGAGCCCGGCCTGCGCCATCAGCTCCACGAGGCGTCCGTCGGCGTGGGCCTGCGTCGGGGCCCAGCCGTCCAGCGCGCGCAGGACGGTGAAGGCCCCCCTGGTCACCGCTCCGGCCGGGCGCCCCCAGTCGACCACGTGGATGGCTCCGCCCGGGCGGAGCACCCGCGCGGCTTCACGAAGCGCCGTGACCTTCGCGTCGTCGATGAGGTGGTGGAGGACCAGGCTCATGACGACGGCGTCGACGCTGGCGGCCGGCATGGGCAGCTCGTCGGCGAAGCGCTGATCCCAGCGCACGAGATCGGCGTCCGGCTTGCGCCTCGCGATGGCCAACGCGGCCTGGTCCGGATCGATGCCCGTCACCTGCGCTGCCGGGAGCGCTCGCGCCAGGCGGATGGCCAACGACCCCGTCCCGCACCCCACTTCCACCACGCGCCGCGGGCGATGCGCGGCGACGTCGAAGACCGTGGCCTCGCGGAACGTCCGCTCGCGCATCGTCACGCCGACCGCCCGGTCGTAGAGCGTCACGCCGAAGCGCCCGGACGCCGGGACGAAGGTTCGAGCCACGAGCAGATGATGACTCAGGAGGTCCTCAGCTTCGTCGCACGAGCCACCCAGCGCGCTCCGCGACCGTGATGCTCCCATGCACGCCCCCACGGTGACCCCGCCGACCCGCCAGGTCCACGTCGAGCACGTCATGGGCACGGTCGTCTCCTTCGACGTCCGCGGCCCCGAGCCGGCCGGTGCGGCGATCGCCCGCGCGGTCGCCTCGCTGCACGAGGCCGATGCGACGTGGAGCACGTACCGCGCCGACAGCGCCGTCCGTCGCCTGGACGCCGGGGAGCTCACGCTCGACCAGGTGCCCGAGGAGGTCCGTCGGGTCCTGGCGACCTGCGAGGAGCTGCGCCGCTGCACGCGGGGCCTGTTCGACGTGCGGGCGCTCGGGCCGCTCGATCCGAGCGCGTACGTCAAGGGCTGGGCGGCGCAGCGCGCGGCCGAGCTGCTCGTCGCCGACGGCTTCGCCGACGTGAGCGTCGCCGCGGGCGGTGACGTCGTCTGCCGCGGGCGGCCCGCTCCCGGTGCGCGCTGGCGCGTCGGCGTGCAGCACCCACTCGACGCCGGAGCGGTCGCGGCGGTCGTGGAGGCCGGCGACCTCGCCGTGGCGACCTCGGGGCTCTACGAGCGCGGCGGCCACATCCGCGACCCACGGACGCGCGCGGTGCCCGAGGGGCTGCTCTCCGTGACGGTGACCGGCCCGGACCTCGGCCGCGCCGACGCGCTCTCCACCGCGGCCTTCGCGCTCGGCGCCGACGCGGCGGCGTGGACGCTGGAGCTGCCCGCGGGCTACGAGGCGCTGACCATCACCGCCGACGAGCGGATGTTCGCCACCCCGGGCTTTGAGGGCGTGGAGGCGACGCGATGAGCACGCCGAGCCTGTGGGCCGCCCCGCCGGCGATCCGGGAGCCGGAGCGCGAGCCCGACCTCCAGCCGCCCCTCCCTCCTGCGCCCGAAGAGGCGCACGTCGTGGCTCGCCGTCGTCCCGCCCGCCCGCGTCCGCGCGTCGTCGACGCGATGGCCGCGCTGGCCGGCATCGGTCTCGGCGTCGTCCTCGCCTTCGCGATCTCCTCGGAGAGCTCGGGCTCGCTGCAGGCCGACGGCGGCATCGCCACGGCGCTCGGCCGCGTCGCCGGCCTGGTCGCGATGTACGCGATGGTCGTCGTCGTCCTGCTCGTCGCGCGCATGCCCTGGCTGGAGCGCGCCGTCGGCATGGACCGCCTCATCGGCTGGCACCGCCGGCTCGGCCCGTGGCCGCTGTACCTCATCGCGGGCCACGGCGTGCTCATCACGATCGGCTACGCGCAGGCCGCGCACGACGGCCTGCTGCACCAACTCGGCCAGCTGCTGTGGACGTACCCCGGCATCCTCGCCGCGACCGTCGGCTTCGTGCTGCTCATCGCCGCGGGGGTCACCTCCTACCGGAAGGCCCGCCGGCGGATGGCCTACGAGACGTGGTGGTCGGTGCACCTCTACACCTACCTCGCGCTCTTCCTCTCCTTCTCCCACCAGGTCGGCACGGGCGCGGCGTTCGTCGGCCATCCGCTGGCCACGCTCTTCTGGAAGGCGCTGTTCTGGGGCACCGCGGCGATCGTCGCCGCCTGCCGGATCGGCCTGCCGGCGTGGCGATCCCTGCGCCACCGGGTCCGCGTCGCCGCGGTGCGTCCCGCCGGGCCCGGCCTGAGCACGGTCGTGCTGGAGGGCCGCCGGCTGAACCGGCTGCCCGTCGCAGGCGGGCAGTTCCTGCAGTGGCGCTTCCTGCGGCCCGGCCAGTGGTGGCAGGCGCACCCGTACTCCCTCTCGGCCGCCCCGCGCGGGAACCGGCTGGAGATCACGGTCAAGGACCTGGGCGACCACTCGGGCGGCCTGGCGACGATCGTCCCCGGCACGCGCGTGGCGATCGAGGGCCCCTACGGCGCCTTCACCCACGCCACGCCGTCGCCCCCGACCGGGTGCTGCTCGTCGGCGCGGGCGTCGGCGCCACGCCGATCCGCGCGCTGCTCGAGGAGCTGCCCGAGCAGGCCGACGTCGTCGTGCTGCTGCGCGCCTCCACCGGCGAGGAGCTCGCCCTGCGCGACGAGGTCGTCGCCGAGGTCGGCCGGCGGCGCGGTCGCGTGCACGAGCTCGTCGGCCCGCGCGAGCGCGTCGACCTCTCCCCGCGGGCGCTCCTGCGCCTCGCCCCCGACCTGACCGGCCGCGACGTCTTCGTCTGCGGACCGGATGGCTTCACCCGCGCGCTCGCCGCCTCGCTGACCGAGGCCGGCGTCCCCGCACGGCGACTGCACCACGAGACGTTCGACCTCTAGGAGACGATGGCGATGCGACGTTCCCCCTTCGTCCTCGCGGGCACCGCCGCCGGCCTCGCCGGCGTGCTGGGCTTCCACGCGCGGACCCCCGATCCCGTCGGCACCACCGCGGCGGCGGCCGTTCCGAGCAGCTCCTCCGGAGCGTCGTCCTCGTCGTCGTCCGGCACCGAGGTGGCGACCGGCAAGGCCGTGTCGACGCCCTACGGCGACGCCCAGGTCCGCGTGACGGTGACCAACGGCAAGATCACCAAGATCGAGGCGCTCGCCCTGCAGGGCAACGACCCGAAGTCGGTGCAGATCAGCACCTCCGCCGAACCCACCCTGCGCGAGGAGGCCCTGCAGCCGCTCCTTCAGGGCCGACACGGGGCAGCCGCGGCGCGCGAGACCGGCGT
>CAXUES010000144.1:4903-7339 GCA_964250185.1 uncultured Solirubrobacteraceae bacterium
TCAGCGGCGCGACCTACACGAGCGCCTCCTACGAGCAGTCGCTCCAGAGCGCGCTGGACAAGGCCGGCTTCAAGGCCGCGGGCGGCGCGAAGGCCACCGCGACGGTCCCCACGGGCCCGGCCCGCGGCGACGACCACGACGGCGGCCCGGGCGACGATCGAGGCTTCGACGGCGGGTTCCAGCAGCCCTAGCGGGCAGGGCCTGACGCCCGCTCGCCTCAGGCGACCCCGAGCGCGCGGAGCAGCGCCGTGGTCAGCGCGGCGACCAGCACCACCACGACCAGCGGCCCGCGTCGCCAGGCCACCGCACCACCCGCGAGGAAGCCCAACGGCCGCGCGAGGCCGGCGAAGCCGCCGTCCTCCAGCAGCGTCGAGGTCACCGCCAGGGCGCAGAGCAGGGCGAGCGCCGCCCGCTGCAGCAACGCCTGGCGCGACGCCGTGAGCACACCGGCGGCGTCGATGACCGGCCCGGCGACGCGCAGCAGGAACGTCCCGGCGGAGAGGACCAGGACGGCCAGCACCAGGGGCCCCGTGCCGATCATCGCCGGTCACCGCGTCGCCGTCGGGGGCGATCCACGAGCAGCAGCGCGACCAGCGCGGCGAGGACGCCGAGGCCGGGCGGCAGGAGCGGCGTGGCGACCAGCGCCAGCACGCTGCCGACGACGGCGATCGCCAGGCCGGCGCGGTCCTCCCGCACCGTCGGCAGGACGAGCGCCAGGAGCACGGCCGGGTAGGCGACGTCGAGCCCGAGGCGGGCCGGGTCGCCGACGAGCCCGCCGGCGAGCGCTCCGCCGAGCACGCCGAGGTTCCAGGCCACGTAGAGCATCGCGCTGAGCGTCCAGTAGGCCCGGGCCCGCAGCGTGGTGTCCTCGAGCGACGAGGACATCGAGAAGGCCGTCGCCTCGTCGGTGAGCAGGTGGGCACCGACCAGACGGCGGACTAGGCTCCCCTGCCCGATGACGTCGCTCATCGCCACGCTGAACGGGAGCAGGCGCAGGTTGACCACCAGCGCGGCGAGCACCGCTGCGACGATCCCGCCTCCGGCGCTCACCACCCCGACGAGGACGAACTGCGCGGCGCCGGCGAAGGTCGCCAGCGACAGCGCCACCGGGAACCACCAGGGCAGCCCCGCCGCCACCGTCAGCGCGCCGAAGGAGATCGCCACGATGAAGTCGGCCAGGCAGATCATCGAGGCCGGGCCGACCAGCGCCCGGTCCGTTCGCTGTATCGAACGCATGGTCCGACATAGTGGCACGCGCCGGTGACGACCTCAAGACGTGACGAGCCGTCCGGTGCGGCCGGCGACGCGCGCGTGCTCGTCGCCGCCATCGCCGAGCAGGTCCGCCACCAGCGCACCCGGGCCGGCCTGTCGCTGGCCGAGCTGGCGCGCCGCGCGCAGATCTCCAAGTCCACGCTCTCCCAGCTCGAGGCGGGCGTCGGCAACCCGTCGGTGGAGACCCTCTGGGCGCTGGCCGGAGCGCTGGGCATCGCGGTCAGCCTGCTCCTGGAGGCCTCGACACCGGCCGTGCGGGTGGTGCGGGCCGGCGAGGCCCCGACGATGGCCTCCGATCAGGCGGAGTACGCGGTGGCGCTGCTCGGCGCGACCTCCTCCGGGATGCGGGCCGACATCTACGTCGTGCACGCCGACCCCGGCGGAGCCCGGTCGTCCGATCCCCACCAGCCCGGCACGGTGGAGCACGTCGTCATCACGCACGGCCGCGCCCGCGTCGGCCCGATCGACGCGCCCGTGGTCCTCGACGCCGGCGACTACGCCTCCTACCCCAGCGACGCGCCGCACGTGTTCGAGGCGCTGGCGCCCGGCACGCGCGCGGTGATGGTCAGCGAGCGACGCTGACGGACGGCGTGCGCGCGATCTCCCGCCGGAAGAGCCAGGCGACGATCCGACTCAAGCCCTCCATCGGACTCGAACCGATGACCCCTTCCTTACCATGGAAGTGCTCTACCACTGAGCTAGGAGGGCGCGCTGCCCCGGCATGGTACACACGCCGGGGCCCGGCGAGTCAGCCGCCGACCGCCGCGGCGATGGCGCGCCCCGCGGTGCGCCCGCTGAAGATGCAGCCGCCGAGGAAGGTGCCCTCCAGCGAGCGGTAGCCGTGCATGCCGCCGCCGCCGAAGCCCGCGGCCTCGCCCGCGGCGTAGAGGCCCGCGACCGGCTCGCCGGACGCGCCGAGCGCCCGGCCGGCGAGGTCGGTCTCCAGGCCGCCGAGCGTCTTGCGGGTGAGGATGTTCAGGCGCACGGCGATGAGCGGGCCGGCGTCCTCGTCGAGCAGGCGATGTGGCTTGGCGACGCGCGTGAGGCGGTCGGCGAGGTAGCGCCGGGCGCCGTGGATGGCGGTGACCTGGGCGTCCTTGGAGTAGGGGTTGGCGATCTCGCGGTCGCGGGCGACGACCTCGCGCTCGACCTGCTCGAAGTCCA
>CAXUES010000145.1:0-7332 GCA_964250185.1 uncultured Solirubrobacteraceae bacterium
CCTGCTCGAGGCCAACGGCGCGATCTTCAAGCCCCAGGGCGAGGCCATCAACGCCGGCGCCGCCGACGACGTCAAGGTCCTGGTGGTCGGCAACCCGGCCAACACCAACGCGCTCATCGCCCAGGCCAACGCGCCGGACGTCCCCCGCGAGCGCTTCACCGCGATGACCCGCCTGGACGAGAACCGCGCCGTCTCGCAGCTCGCGAGCAAGCTCGGGGTGCCGGTCACCGCCATCGAGGACCTCGTCATCTGGGGCAACCACTCCCCGTCGATGTTCCCCGACCTGTTCAACGCGAAGGTCAACGGCGAGCGCGCCGTGGACGTCGTGGACGACATGGCCTGGTACGAGGACGAGTACCTGCCCAACGTCGGCAAGCGCGGCGCGGCGATCATCGAGGCGCGCGGCGCCTCCAGCGCGGCCTCCGCGGCCAGCGCGGCGATCGACCACATCCACGACTGGGTCCTCGGCGCGGACGGGCTGCGCTCCATGGCCGTGCCGTCCGACGGCTCCTACGGCGTGCCGGAGGGGCTCATCTCCTCCTTCCCCGTGCGCGTCACGGGCGACGGCAGCTACACCATCGAGCAGGGGCTCGAGGTCGGCGAGTTCGCCCAGTCGAAGATCGACCTCACCGTGCAGGAGCTCGTGGGCGAGCGCGAGGCCGTGCAGGGCCTCGGCCTCGTCGGCTGAGCCACCCGACGTGAGCGGGCGGGGCGTCCCTGCCCCGCTCGTGGCCTATGCAGCGTCCAGCGCGTGCAGGCCCTTGCCCTCCTTGCGGATGAGGCCGTCCTTCTGCAGCTCCCCGGTGACCCGGTAGAGGTAGTTGGCCTGGGTCATGCCCATGGCCTCGGCGAGCTCGGGGATGCTGATCCCGGGCTGCTCCTTGATCTTGGCCAGGGCGTCCTTGGCCCGGCTGCCCGAGCCCTTGGGGCGACCGGCGCCGCCTCCGCCTCCGCCGCCCGAGGAGCGTCGCGGCGAGGAGGACCCCGACGAGGACGAGCTGCCGGTGCGCACGCCGTCCAGCGCGCGGGCCGCGTCCTGCAGGCGGTGGTACTCGTCCACCAGCGGACGGATCTCCTCCATCCTGGCCTCTATCTCCTGCTTCTTCTCCGTCAGGAAATCGGACAAGTGCACTTCCTCTCGTCGTCGTGGTGGAAATCGGTGGAACTTCCACCAAGAGTGACACACATGTGCTCCGGGGTAGGCATCCCGGGTGCCATCAGAGGTGAAGGTCTCCATCGACATCGCAGCTCCGACGCAGGCGGTGTACGACTTCATGTTGGATCCCGAGCGCCTGCACGAGTGGGTGACCATCCACCGCGCGCTGCTGGAGTCCGACGCCCACGACCCGCCGCAGACCGGCGACAGCATGGAGCAGCGCCTGTGCCTCCGCGGCGCGTCGTTCAAGGTCAGCTGGACGCTCACCACGGGTGACCGCCCCTTCCACGCCATGTGGAAGGGCAAGGGCCCCGCGCGCTCCAAGGCCGAGACGGAGTACACGCTGGAGGAGCTGCCCGACGGGGGCACCCGCTTCCACTACCGCAACGACTTCTCCGCCCCGTTCGGGCCGCTGGGGTCCATCGCCTCCAAGGCGCTGGTGGGCGGCGTGCCCGAGCGCGAGGCCAACGAGTCGCTGCGGCGCCTGAAGGTGATCCTGGAGCGCGAGCACAAGGCCCAGGCCGCCTAGGACCGGGTGGGCAGCTCCCCGGCGGGGGCCTCGAGGAGCGCGGCGCGCAGCGCGTCGGCGGGCACGGGCGGCGAGAAGAGGAAGCCCTGGATGCGCTCGCAGCCCACCCCGCGCAGGAACTCCAGCTGCGCGTCGGTCTCCACGCCCTCGGCGATCACGCGCAGCGACAGCGCCTTGGCCATCGCGACCACGGCGGCGACGATGGCGTCGTCCTCGATGGAGCCCGCGCCCGTGCCGCGCACGAAGCCGCGGTCGATCTTCAGCGTGTCGACCGGGAAGCGCTTGAGCCGCGCGAGCGACGAGGCGCCCGTGCCGAAGTCGTCGAGCAGCAGCCGCACGCCGAGGCCCGCCAGGCGGTCGAGCACCTCGGTGGGCTGGTCGGCGGCCTCCATGAGGACGCTCTCGGTGATCTCCAGGCCGAGCAGGTGCGGCGTCGCGTCCAGGCCCGTCTCCGCCAGCAGCGCGGCGACCTCGTCGACGAACCCGGCCTGGGTCAGCTGGCGCCCGGACACGTTGACCGCCACGGCCACGTGGTCGGCCACCACGCCCGCCGCGCGCCAGGCGACGAGCTGCCGGCAGGCCTCGCGCATGACCTGCCGTCCGAGCTCGACCACGAGGCCGGTGGCCTCCGCGACGGGGATGAACGCGTCGGGCGGCACGAGGCCGCGCTCCGGGTGCTGCCAGCGCACGAGCGCCTCGAGGCCCTGCAGGCGCCGGGTGCCCGCGTCGACCACGGGCTGGTAGAAGACGCGCAGGTCGCCGTCGCGCAGCGCCACGCGCAGCTCGGTCTCGGTCTGCAGCCTGCGGTCGAGCTGCTCGCGCATGGACTGGTCGAAGATCGTGTGCCGGGCCCGGCCGCCCTCCTTGGCCCGGTACATCGCGACGTCCGCGTCGCGCAGCACCGCCTCCGGCGTGGAGGTCGCATCGCCGAGCGCGACGCCGATGCTCACCCGGACGACGTGCTCGGAGCCGCGGTGGGCGAACGGGGCGGTGAGCGCGGCCGCGGCGCGCTCGGCCAGGGTCTCCGCCTCGAGCGCGTCGTGCAGGTCGGCGCCGAGGATGGCGAACTCGTCGCCGCCGAGGCGCACGACCATGTCGCTGTCGCGCATCGCCGCCACGAGCCGGTCGGCGACCGCGCGCAGGAGCTCGTCGCCGAGCTGGTGGCCCAGCGTGTCGTTGACGAGCTTGAAGTCGTCGAGGTCGAGCAGGCACAGCGCGAAGGTCGTGCCGTTGCGGTCGGCCCGGGCGACCTCGTGGGCCAGGCGGTCGACGAGCAGCAGGCGGTTGGGGAGCCCCGTGAGCGGGTCGTGGGTGGCCCGGTGGGCGGCGGTCGCCTCCTGGTGGCGGCGCTCCGCCGCGTTGCCCAGCACGTGCGCCATGCCCGCGGCGAAGTCCTCGTCGCCGGCGCCGAAGCGCCGCTCGCGCGCGGCGTGCACCTCGAGGCGGCCGAAGGCGCCCGCCCCCGTGCGGATGTCCACCGCGAGCGCTGCCGTCGCGCCCGGGAGCGCCTCGCCGCAGTCCGCGCCGGCCGTGGCGTCCTCGCGCGAGATCGTCACGCGGTCGGCGCGCAACACGCGGTGGACCACCGCGGCGGCCTCGTCGACGAGCTGGGCGAGCTCGAGGTCCTCCAGGGCCCGCGTCCCGAACCGGGCGACGGCGGCCTGCTGCTCGGAGCGCCCGCGCACCTCGGCGTACAGCTGCGCCCGGACGAGCGCCTGCGCGCCCTGCGCGGCGCAGGCGTCCAGCAGCGAGCGCTGCTCCGTCGTCGGGGCCTGCTGCGCGCGCACGCGCAGGCGCAGGCAGCCCAGGCCGCGGCCGCCGGCGGCGAGCGGCACCGTCAGCGTGCGGGCGGCGGCGTGGGGGCCCAGACGCCGGCGACCCGTGGCGGTGGCCAGCG
The DNA here is from genome assembly GCA_964250185.1 of uncultured Solirubrobacteraceae bacterium. Lineage (GTDB taxonomy): Bacteria > Actinomycetota > Thermoleophilia > Solirubrobacterales > Solirubrobacteraceae > Paraconexibacter. The sequence continues at coordinate 3,583 of CAXUES010000145.1, forward strand.
TGGACCCGTCGACCTCCAGCTCGCCCGCGTCGGCCCCGAGCTGCTCCACGAGCTCCTCGAGCAGGACCCGGGCCACGTCGGCGGGCTCGGCGGCGTCCGACAGCGCCGCGCTGAGGCGCTGCAGGAGCTCCGCCCGCTCGCGCGCCGCGTGCTCGACGTCGCGCGCGGCGACCAGCTCGCGCTCGTAGCGCCGGCGGTCGGTGGCGTCGAAGAGGCTCGCGCGGATCGCCGTGGGCGCTCCCGACCCGTCGACCACGAGCGTCGCGTTGATGAGCACCGACAGGCGTCCGCCGTCGGCGCGCACGAGGTCGGCGGGGATCTCGCTGACGGCGCCCGCGAGGTCGAGCTTGGGGCGCCAGTGCGTCGCGTAGTAGAGCCGCGATCCCGGTGCGAGCAGCTCCTCCAGGCGCCGGCCCACCACCGCGTCGGCCGTGTGGCCCAGGGAGCGCAGGAAGGTCCGGTTGGCCTTGGCGATGGTCCCGTCGGGGAGCATCGACAGGTAGCCGCACGGCGCGTCCTCGTAGAGCTCCTGCATGGAGGGCTCGACGCCCCGGGGCTCGGAGCCGACGCGGATCACGGCTCCTCAGCCGAGGAAGGCGCGGACGGCCGCGACCACCTGGTCGGGCGCGCTGATGTGCGGGCAGTGGCCGGTCGCGTCGAGCAGGACGAGCTGCGAGCCCGGGGCGTGCGCGTGGACGTACTCGCCCACGGTGAGCGGGGCGAGCAGGTCGTCGCGGCTCTGCAGCACGAGCGAGGGGATCGTCAGGTGCTCCAGGTCGGCGCGGTTGTCGCCCAGGAACGTGATCCGGGCGAAGTCGGCGGCGATGTCGGGGTCGGTGCGGCAGAAGCTCGCCGACAGCGCCTCGCCGAGCTCCGGGCGGTCGGGGTTGCCCATGATGGCCGGCGCCATGGTGCTCGACCAGCCCAGGTAGTCGGTGCCCATGGTCTCCAGGAGCCCGTCGATGTCCTCGCGGGCGAAGCCGCCCGCGTAGCCCTCGTCGTCGAGGTAGCGCGGCGACGGGGAGACCATGACCAGCGACGCGAAGCGCTCCGGGTCGGCGTTGGCCGCCAGCACCGCGATCATCGCGCTGACGGAGTGGCCGACGAGCACGACGTCGCGCAGGTCGAGCTCCTCGCAGACCTCCAGGGTGTCGCGGGCGTAGTCGCCCAGGTCGGCGTAGTCGGCGGAGCGGTAGCCGCTGGCGTCCGACCCGCCCGCGCCGACGTGGTCGAGGAGCACGACGCGGCGGTCGGCCTCGAAGGCGGGGCTGACCCCGCGCCACATCCCCTGGTCGCAGCCGAAGCCGTGCAGGAAGACGACCGGCTGCGCCTCGGCGGCGCCGCGGATCGTCACGTTGTTGCGCACCCTGGCCGACACCGGCATCCGATCCTGCTTCGACGCGATCGGGCCGCGGCTTGAACCATCCCGGCGCGTCGGTGGCCTCCCGACCCGGGTGCGGACCCCGCGCGTGGGTACCTGCAGCGCCATGCCGGCCATCCTGTTCGGGTCCATCGGGACCCTCGCTGACACCTCCGAGCTGCAGCGGGAGTCCTTCAACCGCGCCTTCGCGGCCCACGGCCTCGACTGGCGCTGGGAGCGCGAGGAGTACATCGAGCTGCTGCAGGGCAGCGGCGGCGCGGGGCGCATCCGCGACGTCGCCGCCCGGCGCGGCGAGGAGGTCGACGCCGACGCGGTGCACGCGACGAAGTCGCAGCTCTTCCAGGAGGCGCTGGCCTCCGCGGACGTGCAGCCGCGGCCGGGCGTCGTCGACACGCTGCGCGACGCGCGCGAGGCGGGCTTCGGCGTCGCGCTGGTCACGACCACCTCGACGGAGAACGTCGACGCGCTGCTCGGCGCCCTGGCCCCGGAGGTCGGGCGCGACGCGTTCGACCTGGTGCTCGACGTCACCGACGTGGATGCGCCCAAGCCCGACCCGGCCGCCTACCGCCTCGCCCGCGAGCGCCTGGGGGAGGCCGCCGACGCCGTCGTGGCCGTGGAGGACAACGTCGGAGGCGCGCGGGCGGCGGACGCCGACGGGATCGCCTGCGTGGCGTTCCCGACCGCCAACACCGCCTCCCACGACTTCGCTGCGGCTACGCGCCAGGTCGATCACCTGAGCTTCTCGGAGCTCCGCGGGCTCATCCCTGCCGCCTGAGGACGGCGTAGTGCAAGGCATGAGCGATCCCACCGCGGCCTTCACGGCCACCGACACGGCCTTCCGCGTCGAGGCCCAGGCCCCGATCGCCTTCGACCTGCTCTACGTCGACGGCGCCTTCGCCCCGGAGAACGACCAGCTCGCCCGCAGCTACCGCGAGCTCGGGCGCTGCCTGATGATCGTCGACGAGGCGGTGCACGAGCTCTACGGCGAGCAGGTGGAGGCGTACTTCGCCCACCACGAGATCGCGCTCACCACGGTCACCGTGCACATCGAGGAGACCGACAAGAGCCTGGCCTCGATGGAGCACATCGCCGACGCGTTCGGCGCCTTCGGGCTGCTGCGCAAGGAGCCGGTCCTGGTAGTCGGCGGCGGCCTGACGACCGACGTGGCGGGGTTCGCCTGCGCGACCTACCGCCGGGCGACGAACTACATCCGGGTCCCGACGACGCTCATCGGGCTCATCGACGCCAGCGTGGCCATCAAGGTCGCCGTCAACCACGGCCACCTCAAGAACCGGCTGGGGGCCTACCACGCCTCGCGCGAGGTCATCCTCGACTTCTCCTTCCTGCGCACGCTGCCCGAGGCGCAGGTCCGCAACGGGATGGCCGAGCTGATCAAGATCGGCGTGGTGGCCAACGAGCGCATCTTCGAGCTGCTGGAGCAGCACGGCGAGGAGCTCCTGCGCACCCGCTTCGGCAACGTCGACGCCACCCCGGAGATCCAGGCGGTCGCCCACGAGGTGACCTACGCCGCGATCGAGACGATGCTGCGCCTGGAGGTCCCCAACCTCCACGAGCTCGACCTCGACCGCGAGATCGCCTACGGGCACACCTGGAGCCCGACGCTCGAGCTCGTGCCCGAGACCCCGATGCTCCACGGCCACGGCGTGAACATCGACATGGCGCTGTCGGCGACCCTCGCCGAGCAGCGGGGCTACATCACCACCGCCGACCGCGACCGCATCCTCGGCGTCATGAGCCGCATCGGCCTGGCGCTGGACAGCCCGTACCTGACGGCCGACCTCGTGCGCGAGGCGACGAGGTCGATCATCCAGACGCGCGACGGCCTGCTGCGCGCCGCGGTGCCGCGGCCGATCGGCACGTGCGCCTTCATCAACGACCTCGCCGAGGGCGAGCTCGAGGGCGTCCTGGCCGCCCACAAGGAGCTCTGCCGCGGGCTGCCCCGCGATGGCGACGGCGTGGAGGTCTTCCTGGCGCCGGAGGCCGCGGGCGAGCGCGTCTGAGCATGGCGGCCGTGGCGCCCCGGCCGGTCACCCCGCTCGGGATCCTGGCCGCGCGCCTGCAGGACGTGCGGGCGCGGGTCGACGCGCTGGACGGCGCGGACGAGGCGCTGCGGGCGGAGCTCGCGGCGCTCGTGGAGCTCACGGGGGGCCTGGAGGCCTACGTCGGGCGCTGCACCTCGCCCGAGTCCCCCGGACTGCGCGCCCTGGCGCAGCGCACCGCGGGCGTGGACTGGGACGGCACCGAGGCGCCCGACGGCGCGCCGCGCCTGGAGCAGGAGATGCTCTCGGGCCACGTCGAGGGGCAGGCCCTCGGCTTCCTCGTGCGCCTCGCGCGGGCGCGGCGGGGCA
>CAXUES010000146.1:0-3485 GCA_964250185.1 uncultured Solirubrobacteraceae bacterium
GCCGCGACCCCGCTCCTGCCGGGCCCGGGGGAGCAACGCGACCCCGGCCAGGAGCGCGACGCCCGTCACGCTGGGGAGCAGGTGCAGCCAGTCGACGCTCGTCTGCACCAGCCAGGCGACGATCACCCCGCTGCCGGCGACCACGACCAGGCCGTCCGCCCTCCCACCGCGCACGGCGCGCGCCGCACGCCGCGACGTCATCAGCAGTGCCACGACGAGGGCGAGCACGAGCGCGCCGCCGCCCAGCCCGAGCTCGCTCAGGCCCTGCAGCGGCAGGCTGTGCGGCTGGCGCACGTCCTCGCTGCTGTCGCGCAGCTCGACGTAGCGGAAGACGTAGTTGCCCGCGCCGACCCCGCCCAGGGGCGCGTCGGCGAACTCGTCCAGCGCGACCCGCCAGTAGTCGAAGCGGTTGCTCGAGCCCGACAGGAGGCGGCTGGGCCCGGAGGGTCCCGAGTTCCCCCGCGAGGTGAACTGGTCGATCTGGTCGCCGATCCGGGTGAGGGGGTTGCCGCTGGCGACGAGGCCGCCGACCACCACCACGACGGCGAGCGCGGCGAGCACGGACCGGGACCGCCGGCGCAGGCCCCCGTCGGCGTCCTGGGCGACACGCGGGTCCAGCGCCCGCGCGAGCGCCGCGTAGGCGACGCCGCCCAGCCCCGCGACCACGATCAGCAGGCCGGCGGCCAGGCGGACGTCCCCGGCGGCCGGCTGGGTCGGCGTCGCGCCGGTGGACGAGTAGACGGCCGCCAGGGCGGGGTAGGCGACCGCCAGGGCCACGCCGCAGGCCACGAGCACCCAGAGGCGCCGCTCCCGGCCCGGGACAAGCGCCAGGACCCAGGCGGCCGACACGATGAGCGCGAGGAAGGCCCCGCGGCTCTGGGTGAGCAGGAGCAGCCCGAGGCAGCAGATCGCGGTCGTCATGCCCAGCGCCCGCCAGCGGCCGCGGCTCGCGCGCTCGGCCAGCGCGAGCGCTGGCCAGGCGCCGGCCAGCAGCGCCGCCCCCTGGCCGTTGACGTACCCCAGCGGCTCGGTGAGGCGGTTGCGGAAGAAGAGCGCCGGCCCGTCGCCGACCAGCAGCACGACCAGCACGCCGGCGACGGTCAGGCCGCAGGCGACGGCGGCGCCGCCGATGAGCGCGCGCCGGTCGCGGTCGGTGCGCACGAGCAGGAGCCCGACGCCGGCGAGGACCGCGTAGAGCGCCCAGCGCTGGCCCTCGAGGATCGCCGCGGGCGGCGACTCGGCCCACAGCGAGGACGCCGCCGAGAGCAGGGCGAGCCCCGCGAGGGACCCGCACAGCAGCGCGCCCAGCCGGGTCGGGCGGACGGGCACGGCGACCACGACGGCGACGCCGACGAGCATCGCGACGAGGGCCATCGGGCCCCAGGTCCCGACCGAGTAGTAGCCGTCCAGGGCGCCGCCGAGCGCGACGAGGGCGCCGATCAACCCGAGGGCCGCGCTCCGCGTGCCCGCGCGCGTGGAGCGGCTCGTGGGCACGAGCCGGATGGTGGCGCGGTCGGGTCGGGTGGCCGGAGCGGACAGGGGCGGGATCGGGCGGTGGCGTGCGACCGGCGGCGGGACGTCGCCGGCGTGCGTCGGGCCACGAGGGTGGCAGACCGGCAGCGGCGACGACCAGCGGGACCGCGGGGGAGCCACGTCCGCCGTGTGTCCGCGTCCGCATCGACCGTCCAAGACGTGTGTTTCAATGGCCTGATGCAGTTAGGCATGAGCCGAGGAGCGCTGGCTGCGCTCGCAGCCGTCATGATCGGAGCGCTGTCGGCCCCCCTGGCACCCGCGGTGGCCCAGGACCCGGGGGTGACCTACGACGACTCCCCGGGGGGGTCCGAGTACCAGGTGCCGCTGTCCTCCGCGCGCGGTGACAAGGGCTCCACCGGGTCCGGCAAGGGGTCCGGCGCCGCGAAGGGCTCGAGCGGCTCGAGCGGCTCGAACGATTCGACGCCGAGCTCCTCCGGGGCGCAGGATGCCCCGACCTCGACCACCGGCTCCGGGCTCTTCGGGTCCGACATCCCGGACACCGAGGCGCCAGCGGCCAAGCCGTCGGCGTCCGCCACCGCGGCGGCCGCCAAGCGCAAGGCGGCCAGGGAGCGCAAGCGGGTGCGCGCGCGCAAGGCCAAGCGCGAGCGCGCCGCTGCCGCAGCCGCCGCCACCACGACCACCACGACGTCACCGCCTGCCGCCACGGCGTCGGCCGACCGCGCGACGTTCGTCTCGGGCACCAAGGCCGACGAGCCCGGCGTGTCCTCCACCGTCCTCGTCCTCGTGATCGCCGCGATCGCGGCGGCGGTCATCGGCCTGGTCGTCTTCCTGGGCCGGCGCCGGTCCATGGATCCGGCGACCGACTAGCCCATCGAACCCGCGGAGCAGCACCTGGAGGTGGGGCGGGAGCAGGGCCGTGAGGCCCTCGCGGGCACGGAGGCCCCGTCGGTCGCGCGGCAGTCGCGGGCCTGGCGTCGCGACGTGCTGCGCCGCCGCCTGCTCGCCGGCGCCGACGGCCTGTCGGCCGGCGCGGCGGTCGTCGCCCTGGGGGCCACGGTCGGCGCGGGCCTCGGCCTGGCCGCCTTCGTCGTGCTCACGGCGCTCGCCGGGGTGGTGGTGGCCAAGCTCCTGGGCCAGTACGACCGCGACCACCGGGTCATGTGGCACACCACGGGCGACGAGCTGCCCGGGACCATCACCTGGGCCGCGGTGGTCACCGTCGTGGTGGTCATCGCCCTGCGCTCGACCGACGAGCAGCTGCCCTCCGCGTCGGCGCTCGTGGGGCTCGCCGTGGCCCTGCTGCTGCTCGACACGGGCCTCCGCGCCGCCGCCCGCCAGCTGTGGCGCCAGGCCACGCCCGCGGAGAAGGTCGTCATCGTCGGGTCGGGGCCGCTGGCCGCCGCCCTGCAGCGCAAGTTCCGCATCTTCGAGGACCTGCACTTCGAGCTCGTCGCGGTCATCGGGGAGCACGACGCGTTCGGCGGGACGTCGCACACCCGGCGCTTCGGGCGCCTGCAGGAGCGCGTGGGCGAGATCGACCGCGTGCTGCTCGCCGCGACGAACATCGACGAACGCCTCATCCGGGGCCTCGTCCCCTTCTGCCGCCACCACAAGATCAAGCTCGGGCTCGTCCCGCCCGCGCGCGGGATGTTCGGCACGGCGGTGCTCCTCGACCACCTCGCCGAGCTGCCGATCGTCCAGTACAACTCCTGGGACGTCTCCCGGACGACCATGGCCGGCAAGCGCCTCTTCGACGTGCTCGCCTCCGGCGCCGGCGTCCTGGTGTGCCTCCCGCTGCTGCCGCTGGTGGCGCTGGCCATCAAGCTCGACTCGCCGGGACCGGCGTTCTTCCGCCAGGTGCGCGGCGGCCAGGGCGGCAAGCCCTTCCGCATGCTCAAGTTCCGCACGATGGTCGTCGATGCCGAGGCGCGCCTGGGCGAGCTCGTCGACGTGGGCCAGCTCGAGACGATGGTCTTCAAGTTCGAGGACGA
>CAXUES010000146.1:3495-7207 GCA_964250185.1 uncultured Solirubrobacteraceae bacterium
CACGCGTGTCGGCCGGTTCCTGCGGCGCACGAGCCTCGACGAGGTCCCGCAGCTGCTCAACGTGCTGCGCGGCGACATGAGCGTCGTGGGGCCGCGCCCGGAGCAGCTCGACCTGGTGGAGCGCTACTCCCCCGAGATCGCCGAGGTCCGCCTGGCGGTCAAGCCCGGGCTTACCGGGCCCATGCAGGTGTCGGGACGCGGCCAGCTCACGATGGAGGAGCGGCTGGCCGTCGAGCGCGAGTACGTGGAGAACCTCTCGCTCGCGCGCGACATGCGCATCCTCGGGCGGACCGCCTCCGCGGTCTTCCGCGCCCGCGGCGCCTACTGAGCGCTCAGCGCGCGCGCTTGAACGCGTAGTAGGCGGCCTTCTTGCGGCCCTGCGCGTCGATGAGGCCGACGCGCGAGTCGCGGCCGTCGGCGTCCTTGGGCAGGTCGAACAGCGTGTACCACCCGATCGTCCTGATGCGCTTGAAGCTCCGGGAGATCCGGAAGGCGTCGGTCACCCACCTGGCCTGCACCGAGCGGGTGACGTGCCAGGCGAACTGGTAGCTGGGCACGTCGGTGGGGTTGGACCACTCCGAGACGAAGATGGGCAGCTGCCGGTTGCGTCCCGAGCGGTGCAGGTAGCGGTCCAGCCAGCCCGCGAGCGTGTCGAGGTCGGAGAAGTCGGCGTAGCCCGCGTGGGCCGGCGCCTGGGCGAGGTCGGGCCGGCGCGGACCGAACGGGTTGTGCCCGTACATGTCCATCCGGGGCGGCTTGCCGTTGGGCAGCTTGAGCGCGCGGATGAAGTTCAGCGGATCGGTCGTGCCGTAGGTGACCGTGTTGCCCGCGATGACGACGTTCTTGGCGCTGAGCTGCTTCAGGCGCCCGTAGGCCGAGTCGATGAGCTGCGCGAAGCGCTGCGTCTGCGCGCGCTGGCGGGCGTTGAAGGGCAGCGCCTGCGGGAAGCCGTCGCTCCCGAACGGCGTGCCGTCCAGCGCGAAGTTCTCCTTGCGGTTGGGCTCCTCCCAGATCATCCACTTGCGGACGGCCGGGTAGCGACGGGCGAGCGCCTGCAGGAAGTCGTCGTAGTCGGTGAGCTGGGTGGGGAGCTCCTGCACGGTGCCGCCGCCGTTGGCCCAGGCCGGGGTCCGGCTGACGCGCAGCAGGAGGCTGATGCCGTACTTCGCGCTCTCGCGGGAGGCGTCGTCCAGCGCCGTGGGCCAGACGTAGGCCGGGTCGTCCGGGTTGGTCGGGTCGGCCGGGCGCGACGTCGCGATGTCGCTCCAGACCACCGGGAACTCGTAGGTGCCCACGCCGAGGTCGCGGTAGGTCGGGAAGGCGGAGCCGCCGCCCGGCAGGGTCACGGGCCCCCACATCGCCTTCTTGCTGCTGATCGTCGCCGCGGCGGCGTGCGCGGGCGGCGCCTGGGTCGCCAGGACCACGACGAGGGCGAGCAGGACGAGCAGGACGTGCTGGCGGACGGGACCGGAGAGCGACTGGGGCATCGGACTGCCAACCCCGCCGCCCCCGCTAGGTTGCGCGCGTGCCGCGGCTCTCGGTCTGCCTGCTCACCGCAGATCCGTCCGACCGGCTCCGCGCGGTGCTCGCCCCGCTCGCCGATCTCGCCGACGAGGTCGTCATCGCCGCCGACGCGCGGGTTGGCGCGGAGGAGCTCGAGCGCTACCGCGGGCTCGCCGACGTGGTGCACCGCATCGAGTACCGCTGGCTGGAGCGCCACCTCGGCTGGCTGCACGCGCAGTGCCGGGGGGACTGGATCCTCCGGCTGGACGGCGATGAGCTGCCGAGCGCCGCCGCCGTCGCGGTCCTCCCGGAGCTCATGGCCCGGCGCGACGTCGGCCAGTACGCCTTCCGTCAGGCCTGGATCGCGCCGGACGGCGACGGCGTGCTCACCGATCAGCCCTGGGGGACGGACCTGTCGCCGCGCCTGAACCGCAACGACGGCCACCTGCGCTTCGGCGGCGGCCAGCACGAGCACGCGATCGGCCAGCTGCCGCGGGAGCTGCGCGCGGAGCCCTTCTACCACCTCGAGCTCGCGCTCTCCCCGGTGGAGCGCCGCCGCGCGAAGGCCCTGCGCTACGAGGTCAACCGGCCCCGGTTGGTCGCTCCGGGCGGCGGGCGCTTCAACGCGGCCTACTACCTGCCCGAGGACCGTCCGTCGGCGGCGGTCGAGCGGGTGGCCGTGGCCGATCGGGCGCCGCTCGATCGCCTCCTGGCCGCTGCCGGGCCGCCCGCGACGACGAGCTCGGGGCCCGCGACGGGCCCCGTGGTCCCCGTCGCGGAGATGGACGCCTGGTGGTCGGGGCGGGAGGTCGCCCCGAGCGCCTGCCGCGCCGCGCTGGAGCCCCTTCGGGCGCGACAGCGGTTCGCTCCCGGCGAGCACGGCGTCGTCCTCGTGCAGATCACCAACGAGGGCACCGAGCGCTGGCCCGCGAGCCTCGAGGACCGCCCCGAGATCCGCGTCGGCACCCGCTGGGTCGATCCCGACGGCGCGCTCCGCGACGCGCTCCGCTCGCCGTTCCTGAGCGTGGTGCCGCCGGGCCGGACCGTCCTCGTCCCGGTCGCGGTGCAGGCCCCGGGCGAGCCGGGCGACCACGTGCTCGAGATCGACGTCCTCCTCGAGCACGTGCGCTGGTTCGGCGCGCCCTGCCGGGTGGCCATCGAGGTCGGCGTCCCGGAGGGCCTCCCGCCCGTCGGCGAGCGGCTGGTCGCCTCCCCGGAGCCGGTCGGGGAGCTCGTGCTCCCGCGCGTCATCCACCGCGCCTGGCTCGGCTCCGCGCCGATGCCGCCCGCCGAGCGCTCCTTCGCCGAGGGACTGCTGCGCGACAACCCCGGCTGGACGCTGCGCGAGTGGACCGACGCCGATCTGCCCGAGCTGGGCCTCGGCACGGCGGCGTCCGCGGCGTCGCGGACGCCGGCCGAGCTGTCCAACGTCGTGCGCTACGAGGTGCTCGCCCGGCACGGCGGCGTGTACGTCGACACCGACGTGGAGAGCCGCCGGCCGCTCGAGGAGCTCCTCGGCGGCGTCCGCGCGTTCGCCGGCCTCGAGCTGCCCGGCCGGGTGGGCACGGCCGCGCTCGGCGCGGTCCCGGGGCACCCCGCGTTCGTCCGCGCCGCCGCGGAGAGCCGCACCACGCTCGGGCTCGGTCCGCACTCCGCCGACGCCAACGGGCCCTACTTCCTCTCCCTGCTGCTCGAGGACTTCCCCGACGTGACGATCTTCGGCCCCGAGCGCTTCTACCCCTACCTCTGGTCGGAGCCCGAGCGCCGCGGCGAGGCCTTCCCCGACGCCGTCCTCGTCCACCACTGGTCGATGAGCTGGGTGCGCCAGGAGACGGGCGCCTCGAACGGCACGTAACCTGCGGCGCAGCTGATGAGCACCCAGGAGCGCACCCCGCACACCCGCACGGCGAGCTACCTCGCGGAGAAGGGGGAGGTCCACCGCGTCCTGCTCCTGTACTCCGGCGGCCTGGACACGAGCGTGATGCTCAAGTGGATCCAGGACGAGTACGGCGCCGAGGTCGTCGCGCTCACCGTGAACCTCGGCCAGCCCGGCGAGGACTACGACGTCGTCAAGGGCAAGGCGATCCAGCTCGGCGCGATCGCCGCGGAGGTCATCGACGCGCGCGAGGAGTTCGCCCGCGACTTCATCGCCCCGGCGATCAAGGCCAACGCCGACTACGGGGACGGCTATCCGCTGTTCACCGCCCTC
>CAXUES010000147.1:0-1368 GCA_964250185.1 uncultured Solirubrobacteraceae bacterium
CCACCTGCGCATCGCCGCGCAGGACGGGGTCCTGGGCGATCGCGCCACGGGCCTCGCCGACGTCCGCCTGCGCCACCGCGCGCTCCCCGGACGCGACCTCGAGGACGTCGACCTCGCCTGCGACCTGCTCGGCGCGCACCTCGCCGCGCCCGTGCTCGTCTCGGCGATGACCGGCGGCACCGCCGAGGCCGAGCGCGTCAACACGCGCCTGGCGGTGGCCGCCGCCGAGCACGGCATCGGGCTGACCCTCGGGTCGGGCCGCGCGCTGCTGGACGACCCCGAGCTGCTGAGCACCTACCGCACGGCGGCGCGGCCGCCGCTGCTGCTGGCCAACCTCGGCGGCGCGGGCCTCGACGTGGACTGCGCCGCGCGCCTGGTCGAGCTGCTCGGCGCGGATGGCCTGAGCGTGCACCTCAACCCCATCCAGGAGGCGGTGCAGCCCGAGGGCACGCCCGCCTTCGGCGACGTCCTGGAGCGCATCGCCGCGGTCGTCGCCGCCCTGGACCCCCTCCCCGTCGTCGTCAAGGAGGTCGGCTTCGGCCTCGACGTCGAGGACGTCCGCGCGCTGCGCGACGCCGGCGTGGCCGCCGTGGACGTCGCGGGCGCCGGCGGCACGAACTGGGCGACCATCGAGGGCCGCCGCGACCCGCGCGCCGCCGCGGTCGCCGAGGCCTTCGGCTCCTGGGGCATCCCCACCGTCACCTCGCTGCGCCACGCCGTCGCCGTCGCGCCCGAGCTGGCGGTCGTCGCCTCGGGCGGCGTGCAGGACGGCGTCCAGGCGGCCGCCTGCCTCGCGCTGGGCGCCAGCGCGGTCGGCATCGCCCGCCCGTTCCTGCTGGCCGCGCAGGCCGACGCCGCGAGCGCGGCGGTCGGCACCGTGCTGCGCCAGCTGCGCATCGCCACCTGGGCGACGGGCGCGGCGTCCACCGCCACCCTCGGACCGGAGCACCTCGCATGAGCCGCGTCGTCGTCATCGGGGCGGGCCTCGGCGGCATGGGCACCGCGCTGCGCCTGCAGGGCGCCGGGCACGACGTGACCGTCGTGGAGCAGCGCGACATGCCGGGCGGACGCGCCTACCAGCGCAAGGACGACGGCTACACCTGGGACACCGGCCCGTCGCTGGTGACGATGCCCTGGGTGCTGGAGGAGACCTTCGCCGCCGCGGGCCTGGACTTCCACCGCGAGGTGCGCCTGCAGGAGCTCGATCCCTTCTACCGGATCTTCTGGAGCGGCGAGGACGAGCACCTGGACTTCGTCCGCGACCCCGGGGCGATGGCCGAGCAGATCGCGAAGTTCTCGGCCAAGGACGCGCTCGCCTTCCCCAAGTACCTCGAGGCGATGAAGCCGATCTACACCGACGGCATCCTC
>CAXUES010000147.1:1378-2361 GCA_964250185.1 uncultured Solirubrobacteraceae bacterium
CTCGAGGCGGGCCGCCAGAAGTTCGACTCGCTCGCGCAGCTCGCGGCGTTCGTCCCCCGGATGGTGAAGCTCGGCGCGGCGCTGCCGCTCTACGCCTCCACCGCGCGGCACTTCTCCAACCCGCGCATGCGCGAGGCCTTCTCCTTCCACTCGCTCTACATCGGCGGGGACCCCTACCGCGTGCCGAACATCTACGGCGCGCTCGTCTACCTGCAGTTCCTCGACGGCGTCTGGTACGCCGACGGCGGCACCTACGCGATCGTCGAGGCCATGGCCCGCACGCTGGACGTGCGCTGCGGCGACGGCGTGGAGCGCATCGAGACCGCGGGCGCCGGCCGCCGCGTCACAGGCGTGCTCACCCGCGGCGGGCAGCGCATCGCCGCCGACGCGGTGGTCTCCAACGCCGACGTGCTCACCGTCGACGCGCTGCTCGGCGGGCGCACGTCGCGCCTGCCCGCACGGCGCTACAAGCCGACCATGTCGTGCTTCCTGCTCTACCTCGGCACGGACCGCCCCTTCGAGAAGCTCCTGCACCACACCTTGCTGGTCGGGACGAACTACAAGAAGTTCATCGCCGACGTGACGCGTCGGGGCCGGCTGCCCGGGAACTTCAGCACCTACGTGCACGCACCCAGCCGCACCGAGCCCGCGATGGGCGCCCACGGCGGGGACTCGCTGTGCTTCCTGCTGCCCGTGCCGAACCTGCGCGGCGACGTGGACTGGGCCCGCGAGGCCGACGGCCTGCGCGACGCGCTGGTCAAGGACCTCGAGGAGACGTTCGGGCTGACCGGCCTGGACGCCGCCATCCGCGTCGAGCACCGCATGGACCCGCGCGACTTCCGCCGCGAGCTCACGGCGATGATCACGCGCCTGCGCAGCCACCCGTCCATCGTCACCTGGGTGCCGGCCAACGAGAGCTGGGGAGTTCAGGACGTGGCAGACGCCCACGCCGAGCGGGACTACCTGCACGCCCTGGTCTCGCT
>CAXUES010000147.1:2371-7206 GCA_964250185.1 uncultured Solirubrobacteraceae bacterium
GGCGCCGTGGACGGCAACGCCTTCGCGCTGGAGCCCACGCTGCAGCAGTCCGCCGCGCTGCGCCCGCCCAACCGCGACAAGCGCGTCGCAGGCCTGTACCGCGTCGGCGGCGGCACGCATCCGGGCGCGGGCATCCCAGGGGTCCTGCTCGGCGCGGAGGTCACCGCGGGACTGGTCGACGAGGACGCCCGCCGCGCCGGCCGGCTCCCGCCCCCGCCGCGCACCGAGGAGGCCGTGGGTGCTCCTGCCGCCTGACCAGGCCGTCCTGGCCGAGGCCCGCGCGACGACCAACCGCGTCGCGCGGACCTTCGCGATCGCCTGCCGCATGCTCCCGCGCGAGCTGCGCGACGACGTCTACCTGCTCTACCTCGTGCTGCGCACGCTGGACGACCTCGTCGACGACGCCCTGCCGGGCGCCGAGGAGCGCGTCGCCGCGGTGCGGGCGTGGGCGGCCGGCGGGCCCGCCGCGGCGCCGGACACCCCCGAGGTGCGGATCCTCGCCTCCCTGGAGCGCCGCCACGACCTCCCCCGGCAGGCCTTCGACGAGTTCTGCCTCGGGATGGAGGACGACCTCGCCCACGCGCCGCTGGCCACCGAGGCCGACGTCGACCGCTACTGCCACCGCGTGGCCGGCACCGTCGGCGTGACGATGAGCGCCGTGCTCGGCGTGCGCGGCGATGTCGAGGCCGCGCACCGCGCCGCCTCCGCGCTCGGCATGGCCATGCAGCGCACGAACATCCTGCGCGACATCGACGAGGACCGCGCCATCGGCCGCTGCTACCTCTCGCTGGAGGCGCTGGAGCGCTTCGGCCCCGCGGTCCCCGGCCGGCGCGAGGCGCTGCTGCGCGACCAGATCGCCCGCGCCGACGCGCTCTACGACGAGGGCATGGCGGGCATCTGGCGCCTGCGCTCCGGCCGCCGCGCGATCGCCGCCGCGGCCGGCATGTACCGCGAGATCCTGCGCCAGCTCGAGCGCGAGGGCTACGGCGTCGAGCCGGGGCGCGCCGTCGTCTCGCGGCGGCGCAAGCTCGTCGTCGCCGCCCGGCGCGGCGCCCTGCACCGCCCGGGCCGCCTGACGCGCATCTCCGCATAGCCTCTGGGCCATGAGCCGCTGGTGGACCCTGGTCGTCGTGTGCGTCGCGACGTTCATGCTGTTCGACGTGACGATCGTCAACGTCGCGCTGCCCGACATCCAGCGGGAGCTCGGGTCGAGCTTCTCCGACGTGCAGTGGGTGATCGACGCCTACTCGCTGCTGCTCGCCTCGCTGCTGCTCACCGCGGGCTCGGTCGCCGACCGGATCGGCCGGCGCCTCATCTTCGTCATCGGCCTGGTCGTCTTCACGATCGCCTCGGCGCTCTGCGGGCTGTCGGGCTCGCCGCTGGCGCTCAACCTTGCCCGCGGGCTGCAGGGGGTGGGCGGCGCGATGCTCTTCGCCACCTCGCTGGCGCTGCTGGCCGGCGCCTACCAGGGCCCGTCCCGCGGGACGGCGTTCGGGATCTGGGGCGCCACCACGGGCGGTGCCGTCGCCGTCGGGCCGCTGCTGGGCGGCGTGCTCACCGACGGGATCGGCTGGGAGGCGATCTTCTTCGTCAACGTCCCCGTCGGCATCGCCGCGCTCGTGGTGACGCTGCGGACCGTGCAGGAGTCCTACGGCGAGCGCGGCAAGCGGATCGACCTGGCCGGCACGGTGACCTTCACGGCCGCGCTGGCCTGCCTGGTCTTCGCGCTCATCCGCGGCAACACCGAGGGCTGGACGTCCGGGATCATCGTCGCGCTGCTCGTGGTCGCGGTCCTGGGGATCGTCGCCTTCGTCGCCGTCGAGGCCCGCTCGGACCACCCGATGCTCGACCTCGCCCTCTTCCGCAAGCCGACGTTCGTGGGCGCGTCCGCCGCGGCCTTCGCGCTGTCGGCGTCGCTCTTCGCGATGTTCCTCTACATCACGTTCTACCTGCAGAACGTGCTCGGCAACGACCCGCTCGACGCCGGCTTCAAGACGCTCGCGCTCAGCGTCCTGTCCTTCCTGGTCGCACCCGTGGCGGGCAAGCTCGCCGGGCGCCTGCCGATCCGGCTCTTCCTCGGCGGCGGCCTGCTGCTCGTGGCGCTCTCCCTGCTGCTCATCGAGCTGCTCACCGAGGTCGGCAGCTCGTGGACGGTGCTGCTGCCCGGCTTCGTGCTCGGCGGCATCGGCATCGGCCTGGTCAACCCGCCGCTGGCCACCGCGGCGGTGGGCGTCGTCGAGCCGCGGCGGTCGGGCATGGCCTCCGGCATCAACTCGACCTTCCGCCAGGTCGGCATCGCCACGGGCATCGCCGGCCTCGGCGCGCTCTTCGCCTCACGGGTGGACGGCCAGGAGCAGGTCTTCGCCCGGGCCGTGGGCCGCGGGGTCCCCGCGGGCGCCGGCGAGTTCTCCGACTTCGTCTCGTTCGGGCTCTACAACCGGCTGGGGCCCGAGGCCCAGCGCGCGGGGGAAGCCGCCTTCCTGCACGGCTTCCACACCATCCTGCTCGTCGCGGCCGCCGTGGCGCTCCTGGGCGCCGTGCTCGCGTTCGTGCTCGTGCGGCCCGCGGACTTCGTCGCCCACGGCGAGGGCGCCCCGCAGGACGCCCCGGCGGCCGGCTAGGCCTTCGCCTCCTCCCCCACCTCGGCCGGCACCTCGATCTCGCGCTTGAGGATCTTGCCGGTCGGCCCCTTGGGGAGCTCGTCGACGATCCACACCAGGCGCGGGTACTTGTAGGACGCGACCTGCTCCTTGACGAAGGCCTTGATGTCCTCCGGCGAGACGTCCTGGCCCTCCTTCAGCGCGACGGCGGCGCCGATCTCCTCGCCCCACTCGTCGTGGGGCACGCCGATGACGGCGGCCTCGCGGACGGCCTCGTGCTCGTAGAGGACCTCCTCGATCTCGCGCGGGTACACGTTGTAGCCGCCGCGGATGATCATGTCCTTCTTGCGGTCGACGATGAAGAAGTAGCCGTCCTCGTCGACCTTGCCGATGTCGCCCGTGTGGAACCAGCCGTCCCTGATGGCCTCGGCGGTCGCCTCCTCGCGCTTCCAGTAGCCCTTCATGACGTTCGGGCCCTTGATGACGATCTCGCCGACGTCGCCGACCGGGACCTCCTGGCCCTCGTCGTCGACGATCTTCATCTCGACGTCCTCGATGACCGTCCCGATGGAGCCGGGCTTCTGCTCCTTGTCGGGGTGGCTGAAGGAGGCGACGGGCGAGGTCTCCGAGAGGCCGTAGCCCTCCAGGATCTTCGTGTTGAACTTGTCCTGGAACTGCTTGAGGACCTCGACGGGCAGCGACGCGCCGCCGGAGGCGCAGACCCGCAGCGTGCTCGTGTCCGCCTCGCCGGCGTTGGCGGCGTGGAGCATCGCGCCGTACATCGTGGGCACGCCGAGGAACTGCGTGACGCCGTCGCGCTCGATGATCTCCAGCGCCTTGACGGGGTCGAAGCGCGGGATGAGCGTGAGCAGCGCGCCGGACTTGACGCAGGTGTTCATGGCGCACGTCGCGCCGAAGGTGTGGAACAGCGGGAGCGCGCCGAGGACGACGTCGCTGGGCCCCGAGTCGTAGAGGTTGATGCACGCCTGCGTGTTGGAGCCCAGGTTGCCGTGGGTGATCTCCGCGCCCTTGGGCTGCCCGGTGGTGCCCGAGGTGTAGAGGATCACCGCGGTGTCCTCGGGCGCCTTCTCGGCCACGTCGTAGTGCGGCTCGGCGCCGCCGAGCAGCTGCTCGAACTCGCCCGGCTTGACCGCGATGACCTCGGCGCCGGCCTCCTGGGCGCCGCCCTCGGCCGCCTCCAGGAAGTCGTGCCAGGCGAAGACGACCTTCGCCTCGGGGTTGGAGAGGTAGAAGCCGGTCTCGCGCGCCTTGAGCAGCACGTTCATCGGCACGACGATCCCGCCGAGGCGCAGGATGCCGTAGTAGACCACCGGGAAGTACGGGACGTTCGGGAGCATGATGCCGACGCGGTCGCCGGACTCGACGCCCTTGGCCTTCAGCAGGCCCGCGATGCGCGCGGCGCCCTCGGCGAAGAACCCGTAGTTCAGCGTCGTGTCGTCGAGGCGCAGCGCGGGCGCATCTGCGTCCCGTGCCGCCGTGTCCAGGAGGTTCTGCGCGAGGTTGGCGGTCATTCCGGCGAGCCTACCCAGACAGGGCGTCGGGTGATGCAGATGTCACGATGCCGCGCGAGAGGCCATGGACGACCCGATGCGCGTCACCGAGCAGGTCGCGATCCCGCTGCGGGAGGTCGTCGTGCGCACGTCGCGCTCCTCGGGTCCCGGGGGCCAGCACGCCAACGTCACCGCCTCGCGCGTGGAGGCCGTCTTCGACGTGGGCGCGTCGGCGAGCCTGAGCGAGGCCCAGCGCGACCGCATCCGCCGCCACAGCGGCCCGGTCGTGCGCGCCGTCGCCCAGGACACCCCCTCCCAGCAGCGCAACCGCGAGCTCGCGCTGGAGCGCCTGCGCGAGCGCCTCGCCCGGGCGCTGCACGTGCCGCGCGCCCGGCGCGACACCCGGCCGACGAAGGGCTCCAAGCGCCGGCGCCTGGAGGCCAAGCGCCAGACGGGCCAGCGCAAGGCGGGCCGCCGGCGCCCGTCCGCCGACGACTAGCGGCGCGCGAGGCGCACGCGGCGGCTGAGCGCCGTCGTGACGACCTCGCCGGGGTGGCCCGCCGCGACGAGGCGGAGCGTCACGAGCCGGCTGCCCCGTCCCAGCGCGCGGTAGGTCGCGCGGGTGAGGCGGATGCGCAGCGTGCGCGGCACCCCGGCGCCGAGCGCCGCGACGACCGACTGCGCGGGCGCCCCGCTGCGCGTGGCGCGCAGGGTGACCGTGTCG
>CAXUES010000148.1:0-2673 GCA_964250185.1 uncultured Solirubrobacteraceae bacterium
CGTGACGCCGAAGCGGGTGGTGCGCCCGCGGACGAGCCGGGAGGTGGTCCGCCTGGCCAGCGTCCGCGCCGAGCGCGAGGTCGGCGAGGTGCGCAGCGTCAGCGTGAGCGCGCCGGTCCCGGCGCGACGGCCGCGGTTGACGACGCGTATGGCGGCATCGACGCGGTCGCCCGGCGCGGCCGAGGCGGTGGTGGAGCCGACGGAGCTCAGCCGCAGGTCGGTGCGCGAGCTCGTCTGCGCGCCCGCGGGCGCTGCGGCCAGCACCGCCACGAGGGCAGCGAGGGGGAGCGCTCGATGAGCGCGCGATGTGAGCATCGCGGCACCCTACCTGCGACGCCACGCCGCGGCTAGCCTCAGCGGCGGGGCCGTGCGAGCGTCAGCGCGAACTGCTCCTCCGGGTCGGTCATGAGCTCGACGAGCTCCAGGCCGGCCGCGCCGAGGTCCTGCTCGAGGCGCTCGCGGGTGAACTTCGTGGAGATCTCCGTGCGCAGCTCCTCGCGGGCGGCGAAGCTCACCGCGAGGTCCAGCGCCTCCACGCGCACCTCCATCCGCTCCGTGGCGCGCAGGCGCATGTCGACCCAGGCGCGCTCGCGGTCGTAGAAGGCGACGTACTCGAAGCGCTCCGGCTCGAAGTTCGCGCCGAGCTCGCGGTTGATGACTGAGAGGCCGTTGCGCGCGAAGGCCGCGCTCACCCCGGCCGCGTCGTCGTAGGCCGCCTCCATGACCCCGGGGTCCTTGACGAGGTCCGTGCCGAGCAGGAGCACGTCGTCGGGCCCCATCCGGCGGCCCACGTCGCGCAGGAAGCTGCGCCGGGCGCCCGGGGTGAAGTTGCCGATCGTCCCGCCGAGGAAGGCGATGATGCGCGGCCCGACGGCCTCGGGGAGGTGCACGAGGTGGCGCTCGAAGTCCCCGACGATGCCGTGGACGCGCAGGCCCGGGTGCAGTCCGACGAGCTCGGCGGCGACGTCGCGGACCATCCCCTCGGTCACGTCGAGCGGGACGTAGCGGCGCAGGGTGCCCGCGTCGTCGAGCGCCCGGAGCAGGATGCGGGTCTTCGCGGCGGTGCCCGCGCCGAGCTCCACGAGCTCCGTCGCGCCCGTCAGCGCGGCGATGTCGGCCGAGCGGGCCTCGAGGATCGAGCGCTCCGTGCGGGTGGGGTAGTACTCGGGCTGGTCGCAGATGCGGTCGAAGAGCTCGGCGCCGGCCTGGTCGTACAGGTGCTTGGGCTTGAGCTCCTTGAACGGCCGCGTGAGGCCGTCGAGGACGTCGTCGGCCAGCGCGCGCTCGTCGGCGGCGCCGAGGTAGGAGCGGACCACGATGCGGTCCCGAGCGGTGGTGGGGGTGCTCATCGGCGCTCCTCGTGGGGTGTGGGCTGGACGAGCCGGACGCCGGCGAACAGCTGGCGTCGCTGGGGCAGGTCCCAGTTGCGGAAGCTGGGGGTCACCACGCGGGGGTGGGTGGCCCAGGAGCCGCCGCGCAGGACGCGGTGGCCGTCGCCGAAGAAGGGGGCGGAGTACTCGGGGTACGGGTGGGGCGAGAACCCGGGGTACGCGCGGAAGGACGAGGCGGTCCACTCCCACACGCGGCCGGTGTCGTCGAGCTGGCCCGAGGTCGACGCCCGCTCCCACTCCTCCTCGGTCGGCAGGCGGCAGCCGACGGAGCGGGCGTAGGCGTCGGCCTCGAACCAGGACACGCACATCACGGGCGCGTCGGGGTCGCCGGAGGCCGCTCCGGGGTGGTCGAATATCCCGTAGTCCTCCTTCCACTCGAAGGCCTCCCGGTCCCACCACTCGCGCCGCTCGTAGCCCCCGCCCTCGACGAAGCGCATCCACGACCCGTTGGTGACGGGCCGGCGGGCGATGCGGAACGCCTCGACCCGCACAGGGTGGCGGGGGCGCTCGTTGTCGTAGGCGAAGCCCTCCGGGCCCGCGCCGAGCGCGAAGGTGGCCGCGGGGACGTCGGCCCAGCCGTCGCGCGCGTGCGGGTCGGCCGCGAGGCGTCCCTCGCCGGGCGGGAGCAGGCCGCCGAGCGCGAGGGCCTGGCGCATCGTCTCGGTGTGCTGCAGCTCGTGGCGGACGACGAGCTCGAGCAGGACGCCGTCGCCCGGCTCAAGCCGCTCACCCCGATGCAGCTCGCCCTCGCCCTTGCGGAAGACGCGGCCGACGACGAGCTCGAGCAGGACGCCGTCGCCCGCGCCGTGCGTGCGCAGGACGTCGAGGGTCCGCTCGCGGGTGTCGTCCAGGTAGGCGTGCGCGCCCGGCACGTCGAGCAGCTCGATCGTGCCGCGCACGGCGCGCGGGGTCTCGAAGGCGTCGTAGAGGGCGGCGAGCTCGGGGTGCAGCAGGTCGCGGCCCCCGAGGCGGTGGGCGATCCACAGGTCCTCGTAGGCGGCGATGTGGGCGAGGTCCCACACCAGGGGCGACATGAGCGGGTCGAGGACCCGCTCGAGGTCGGCCGCTTCGAGGTGGGCGACGAGGGCGAGGGTCCTGGCGCGCACGTCGGCCAGGAGCTCCTCGGTCGCCGCTGCCTCCGTCGGGGGCGAGGCCATGCAGGCCAGGCTACTCCGGAGGTCAGAGGGTGAGGCGCTGCCCGGCCGGGATGACGTCCGGGTCGCCGCCGGGCACCTCGGTGTCGTTCTTGAACCAGATGCGGTGCAGCTCGGCCAGGACCTTC
>CAXUES010000148.1:2683-7191 GCA_964250185.1 uncultured Solirubrobacteraceae bacterium
GCTGGGTCGAGCGCGCCCTGGCGCTGGCGCCCGACCCGACGCGGCGGCGGGCCAGCGCCCACAGCGAGTCGCCGGCGCGCATCGTGTAAGTCGAGCCCTCGGTGCCGGCGGTCGAGTTGACCGAGCCGCCGGTGGAGCGGACGTCGCGGACGGCGACCGCCCGGACCGACTTGCCCTTGCTGCCCACGACGAAGACCGACAGGGGACGCGACGCCTCGAGGTCGACGTCGGCGCTGAGGAGCGGGTCCTTGGCCTTGTCGGGCGCCGCGAGGGCGAGCGTCGTGCTGCCGGAGGGGACGGACACGTAGCCGCTGGTGGCCTCGAAGGGGACCTTGGAGGCGAGCTTGGTCGACCCGAGCCACACGTCCGGCTTCCCGAGCTCGGGGCTCGCGTGGACGATGCGCAGCAGCGTCGAGCCCGCCGGACGGGAGGAGCTCGCGTCGGCGTAGGCCTTCAGGACGACGTCGTCGCCCACGGGGACGGCGACGATCGTGTAGCGGCCGCCGGGGTCGAGCGCCTTGGTCATGGTCGCCAGCGCGTCGCCGCCGCCCCGGGGGACGAGGGTGAGCGTCTGGCGGCCCGAGGGGACGCTGCGGTAGCCGCTGACGTCGCCGAAGCTCGCGCGCAGGGCGGCGCCGCCGTCGGAGAGCGTCGCGGCGCCCGCGCCGGGGACCGCGTGCAGGAAGCGCACCTCGGCGTGACCGGCGGCGGAGGCCGGCGCCGCGAGGGCGAGGGCGCCGCCCGCGGCGAGCGCGCCCGTGACCAGCGCGCGGCTGGTGCGGGGCCCTGCCGCGATCCGGCGTGTCGAGTGCGAGAGTGCCATGTGCATCCGTTCGTCCCCTTCCCGCGCATGGATCAACCAGAACCCGGACCCTGGCCGAAGAGACGACCTGTGACGCCCCCCGACGACCTCCAGCACGCCCTGTCCCGCCTCGGCCCGGTGCCCCGGGCCACCCTGACCCTCGTCGCGCGGCGGCGCCTCTCCGACGAGCGCGTCGGCGCCCTGCTCGGGGTGGAGGCCGACGCGGTGGCCCAGCGGCGCGACGACGCGGTCGCCGCGCTGGCCGCGGAGCTCGGCACGACGCCGCAGGACGCGTGGGAGCGCCTCGAGGCGCTGCCCCACGACCGGTGGCCCGACGCGGCGGGGACGGTGCCCGAGCCCGAGCCCGAGCCCGGGCCTGAACCGGCCCCGGAGCCCGAGCCCGCCCCGGAGCCCGAGCCGGTCGCGTCCGAGCCCGTCGTGGCGCCCGTCCCGCCGCCGATCGTCCTTCCCCGCCGTGCGCGCGAGGAGCCCACGCGCCGCCGCGTGCCCGCCGCGCTCATGGTCGTCGCCGCGCTCGTGGTCGTGGTCGTGGTCGTGCTCTTGGCCTCCGGCGGCGGGGACGAGCCCGACCGCAGCGGCGCCACCGTCCCGCCCGCCACGGCCACCACGGCCGCGACGACCCCGGCCACCACCGGCGGGAAGCCCGCCGACGCCGTCACGCTGGGCGACGACGGACGCTCGCTCGCCGTCACCGTCGCTCCCTCGACCGGGGGGCAGCGCGTGCTGTGGCTCTACTCGAGCGTCATCGACGCCCGGCGCCTGGCCACGCTGCCGGCCGCGGGCGGCACGCTCGACGTGCGCCTGCCCGCCGACGCCGACGACTACGAGCTGCTCGATGTGTCGGTCCAGCCTCCCGGCGAGGACCAGCACAGCGGCCGGAGCGTCCTGCGCGCGCCGGTGGCGCAGCTGCGGCGCGGCCGGGCCGTCGCGCTGGAGCAGCCCGCGCTCTAGAAGCGCCCGGCCTTGCGCCAGGCGGTGAAGGAGCCCATCGGGCCGCTGTGCGGGCGCTGCAGCCACGGCCACGGGTGCAGCGCGCCGATGTCCAGGCGCGCCGAGCGGGTCCCGAAGCCGGGCACCGGGGCGTGGGTCGTGGCCAGGGAGCGGCCGGCCAGCACCTCGACCGGGTCGCCGCGGTGCACGTGCACCTCGCGGCGCTCGCCCAGGTCGGCCAGTGCCTCGGCCAGGAAGACCAGGCGCTTGCCCGACAGGCGCCAGCGCGCCAACAGCGGCGCGTCGAAGACGAAGACCGCCGGCAGCTCGGGGTGGGCGGCCAGGGCGGGGTCCTCGTCGCCGAGGGACTCCGCGGTCAGCCAGACCGCCTCGGGCTCGCGTGGGCCCTCGACGACGCGCGCGGGCCCGGCCGTGGCGCCCGGGTCCTCGTCGCGGCGCAGGGCCGCGGGCGGCTCGATGCGCGCCCCGCGCTCCGCGTCGGGGTAGCGCTCGATGGGGCAGTCGCTGCGGTGGACGCAGCTCGCGCAGAGCTGCGGCGCGCGCCGCTGCACCTGCTTGCGCGCGAAGCCGTAGGGCCGCCCGGTGCCCGAGCCGACCGTCCACTGCCAGCCCACGCGGTTGGCGGCGCGGGACCCGTCGAGCAGGTGGCGGTGGAAGTGCTCCTCGCCGTCCTCCCACGCCTGCCCGGCGCGCACCGTC
This sequence comes from uncultured Solirubrobacteraceae bacterium, assembly GCA_964250185.1. Lineage (GTDB taxonomy): Bacteria > Actinomycetota > Thermoleophilia > Solirubrobacterales > Solirubrobacteraceae > Paraconexibacter. The sequence continues at coordinate 5,157 of CAXUES010000148.1, forward strand.
CACTGCGAGGCCAGCCACATGCGCACCTGGTTGACCACCCAGCCGTCGCGCTCGAGCTCGGTGGTGCCCTCCTCGACGCAGGCCATGTCCCGCGGCCAGCCCTCCGCCCACCCGGGAACCGCGCGGGAGGGCTCGAAGCGCAGCGCGCTCGCGTCGCGGTGGCCCAGGCGCGCGTGCAGGTGGCGGGCGTACTCCTGCCAGAGCAGCTCGTCGCGGTACTTGCGCACGTCGGCGGCGGGGCCGCCGTCGACGTGCGCCCACAGCTCGCGCAGCGAGATGAGGCCGTAGCGGATGTACGGGGACAGCTGCGAGGCGCCGCGGTCCTCGGGCGGCAGGACCTGGTTGCGCTTGGCGGCGTAGCCGCGCACGTCGAAGGCGGCCAGGGCCGCGCAGGCCGCCGTCCAGCCGCCGCGGAAGGCCGGCGAGGCCTCCGTCCCGCCGGGCCCCTCGAGGGTCAGGTCGCCGAGGTGCTCGTCGACCCAGGCGACGGCGCCGGGGGCGTCAGAGGGGGGCAGGGGCAGCCTCGTGGGCTCCGCGAGGGACATGGCCTCTCCTACGGCGCTCGCCCGCGGCGGGATGGTGCGTCGGTTCCCCACCACGGCGCCGCGAATCCCATGGCGCCTGCCCGCCTGCGCGCGCGCCCGGGACGCGCCCGCCGGGCCCGTGTGGTCCGTCGTGGCGCGTAGGGTCACGCGAAGATGGCCGAAGCGACCCAGGACACCCGGGACCTCGATGCGCTGCTGGACCACCTCCGGGATGCGCGCGGCTTCGACCTGACGGGCTACAAGCGCTCCTCGCTGCAGCGCCGGATCGCCAAGCGCATGGATGCGCTGGACATCGACGGCCACGCGGCCTACCTCGACCACCTCCAGGTCGCGCCGGAGGAGTTCACCGAGCTCTTCTCGACCATCCTCATCAACGTCACGGCGTTCTTCCGCGACACCGCGGTCTGGGAGCACCTCGAGGCCGACGTCATCCCGGCCCTGCTGCAGTCGGCGCCCGAGGGCCCGATCCGGGTGTGGAGCGCGGGCTGCGCCTCGGGCGAGGAGACCTACTCGCTGGCCATGCTGCTCGCGGAGGCCCTCGGCGACGAGGCCTACGTCGAGCGGGTGAAGATCTACGCGACGGACATCGACGAGGACGCGCTGGACGAGGCCCGCGCCGGGAGCTACCCGATCCGCCGCTGCGAGCCGATCTCCGAGGAGCGCCTGCAGCGCTTCTTCGAGCGCGGCGAGCAGCGCTGCACCTTCCGCAAGGACCTGCGCCGGACGATCATCTTCGGGCGCAACGACCTCGTGCAGGACGCGCCCATCTCGCGCATCGACCTGCTCGCCTGCCGCAACGCGCTCATGTACTTCAACGCCGACACCCAGGCGCAGGTGCTCAGCCGGCTGAGCTTCGCCCTCAACGACCGCGGCGTGCTGCTGCTGGGCAAGTCGGAGATGCTCCTCACCCACGGGGAGCTCTTCACGCCGATCGACCTCAAGCGGCGGACCTTCCACAAGGTGCCGCGGGCGACGCTGCGCGACCGCCTCACGCCCACGCGCCGCCACGCGGTGGAGCACGCGGTCCTGGACGGCGGCCTGCGCGACGAGGCCTTCGACGACGCCCCGTGCGCCCAGCTCGTGGTGGACGCCGAGGGCGTGCTGGTCGCGGTCAACCGCGCGGCGCGCGACCTGCTCGGCGTCCCCGCGGAGGACGTGGGCCGTCCCTTCCGCGGCCTCGAGGCCTCCTTCCGCCCCTTCGAGCTCCGCGAGCCGGTCGAGCGGGTGCTCGCGGGCGGCGAGCCCGAGTCGCTCGCCTCCGCCGCGCACGTGGCCCCCGACGGCGTCGAGCTCCGGCTTGAGGCCCGCGTCACCCCGCTGGAGCGCGAGGGGCGGCGGATCGGCGCGGCGGTCGCCCTGCCCGACGTCACGGGGCGCGACGGCCTGCAGCGCGAGCTCGGGGATGCCCGCCGCGAGCTCGAGGCCGCCTACGAGGAGCTGCAGTCGACGGTGGAGGAGCTCGAGACGACCAACGAGGAGCTGCAGTCGAC
>CAXUES010000149.1:0-7061 GCA_964250185.1 uncultured Solirubrobacteraceae bacterium
GGCGCGCCTCGGCGCGACCTTCGAGGGCGTCCACCGCAAGCACCGGGTGATCCCCGGCCTGGGCGTGCGCGACAGCGCCTTCTACAGCGTGGTGGACGACGAGTGGCCGGCGGTCCGCGCGGGCCTCGACGCGCGTCTGAGCTAGCTCCGTCACACATCCGTCGCCCCGCTCATCCCGCGAGCGAACGGTGGCGTACAGTCGAACATCATGGCCACCGTCATCGAAGTGCCGGACCTCTCGGGTCCCGACGCCGTCATCCCCGTCCCGGACGCCTCGCCGCTGGCGCGCAGCATGCAGGCGCTGCTGGACGGGCGCTACCACGAGGGCCGCGACCTGGTGCGCTGGTTCCTCATGCAGCCCGACCTCGCACCGCGCGCGTTCACCGACGTCGAGGAGCACCGGACGAAGGTCCTCGAGTGGATGCAGCAGCTCGCCGACCACGGCGGCACGTCCACCGGCTTCCCCGTCGAGCACGGCGGCGAGGGCGACATCGGCAAGTCCGTCGCGGGGTTCGAGACGCTCGCCATGGGCGACCTCTCCCTGCTGGTCAAGGTCGGCGTGCAGTTCGGCCTCTTCGGCGGCGCGGTGCTGCACCTCGGGACCAAGAAGCACCACGACAAGTACCTCGAGGACATCTCCACGGCGAAGCTCAAGGGCTGCTTCGCCATGACCGAGCTCGGCCACGGCTCCAACGTCCAGCACCTGGACACGACCGCCACGTACGACAGCGCGACGGACGAGTTCGTCATCCACACGCCCTTCGAGCACGCCCACAAGGAGTGGATCGGCAACGCCGCCCGCGACGGCGAGATGGCCGCGGTCTTCGCGCAGCTCATCGTCGACGGCGAGCAGCACGGCGTCCACTGCCTGCTCGTGCCGATCCGCAACCCCGACGGCTCGACGGCCGACGGCGTGCGCATCGGCGATAACGGCCTGAAGATCGGCCTGGACGGCGTGGACAACGGCCAGCTGTGGTTCGACCACGTCCGCGTCCCGCGCGAGAACCTCCTGGACCGCTACGGCCGGGTCCGTGACGACGGCAAGTACTTCTCGGAGATCGAGAACGCGGGCCGGCGCTTCTTCACGATGCTCGGCACCCTCATCCAGGGCCGCGTGAGCGTCGGCGGCGCGGGCCTCAACGCGTCCAAGGTCGCCCAGGTCATCGCGGTGCGCCGCGGCCTGGTCCGCCGCCAGTTCGGCGAGCACGACAAGCCCGAGGCCCATCTCCTGGACTACCGCGTCCACCAGCGCCGGCTGATCCCGAACCTGGCCAAGACCTACGCGCTGCACTTCGCCCAGGACGAGCTGCGCGAGCAGCTGCACGAGTCCTTCACGATGGACGGCGACGACCCCGACCGCCAGAAGCTGGAGACGCGCGCGGCGGCCATGAAGGCGCTGGCCACCTGGCATGCGACGGCCACCATCCAGGAGTGCCGCGAGGCGTGCGGCGGCGCGGGCTACTCGCGCACCAACCGCTTCGCCTCGCTCAAGGCCGACACCGACGTCTTCACGACGTTCGAGGGCGACAACACCGTCCTCTACCAGCTGGCGGCCAAGAACCTGCTGACCGACTTCAAGGACTCGCTCGGCGAGCTCGACCCGCTCGGCATGGCCTCGTTCATCGCCGGCACGGTGACCAACGTCGTCTCGGAGCGCACGGGCATCCGCGAGCTCCTCGGGCGCCTGTCGGACGACCTGCTGCCGGGCCGCGGCGACGACGAGGGCGACCTGCTCGACCACGAGGTCCAGCGCGAGCTGCTCTCGTGGCGCTTCGACCACATCCGCTCGGCGGCCGCCCGCCGGCTCAAGGGCCTCATGGACTCCAAGGTCGAGCCCTTCGAGGTGCTCGTCCAGACCCAGGACCACGTCCTGCTGGTGGCCCAGTCGTGGATCGAGAGCGAGGTGCTCGAGGCGTTCGTCCGCAAGGTCGAGGCCACGGAGGACCCCGAGCTCAAGGAGCTGCTCAGCAAGCTCTGCTCGCTCTACGCGCTGTGGACGATCGAGCACGACCGCGGCTGGTTCCAGGAGCACGGACGCCTGAGCTCGACGCGCTCCAAGGCCGTCCTGAAGGCGGTCAACCACCTCGTGGGCGAGCTCACGCTGCAGGCGGCCGACCTGGTGGACGCCTTCGGCGTGCCGGAGCAGCAGCTCGGCGAGACGTGGTGGCTGGGCACGGACCGCGACGTCGCCTCGAGCGACACGCGCGCCTGAGCCTTCGGAGCTAGTGCTCGCGGGCGGTGGCCAGGAGCGCCGCCGCCCGCTCCGGGCTGCAGCGCAGGACCCGCGCGAGGCGTCCGGGGTCCTGCTCGCCGAGGTCGACGAGCTCGTCGACGCGGTCGGCGTGGAGGTGCTCCCGGGTCCCCGTGACGGCGACGGCCCGACCCCGGGCCAGGAGCTCGTCGAGCGCGGCGGCGTCCGACGGGCCGACGCGCATCGGGTCCAGACCGCGGGCCTTGAGGAGCGCCTCGAGGCGCTGCGCCGCCTCGGAGAGCGCCGGCGGCGCGGCGCGGGCGCGGGCGGCCGCGCGCTCCTCGGGTGCCGCGCGGCGGGCGGCGCTCCACACCGGGCCGTCGTGGGCGGGTGCGTCGGCGCCGTCGCGCAGCCGCGTGAGGTGCACGAGCACGTCGTTGTCGGGGCCGTGGCGCTCGGCGTCGGGGTCGAGGACGGTCCCGGCAAGGCCACCGACCTCGATGGGCTCGCCGGCCGCGGTGGCAACGAGCTCGTCCGCGCGCAGCTGGTGGAAGGCGCCGCCGAGCCACGTGACGGCCACGTCGTGCTCGACGGCGGCCGCCGTGCGCAGGTGCGCGGCCGTGCCGGAGGGCAGGCGCCCGTCCAGGGCGACGTCGAGGTTCACGCCGGCGGGACGCCGTCCTTCCACGCCCCCTCCTCGCGCTTCCAGATCGGCAGGCGGCGCTTGACCTCGTCGATGACCTCGCGGGCGCCCGCGAAGGCCTCGGGGCGGTGCGGCGCGCTCGCGGCGACCACGACGCTCGCCTCGCTCAAGCCGACCCGGCCCGTGCGGTGCTCGCACGCGCAGCCCGTGAGGCCGTGCCGCGTCGCCGCCGCCTCGACGATCTCGCGCAGGACCACGGTGGCCATCTCGACGTAGGCCTCGTAGTCGAGGTGGTCGACGTCGCGCGTGACGCCGGAGAACGTGACGACGGCGCCGGCGCGCGGGTCCTGCACCCGCGCGGCGACCGCGTCGAGGGAGAGCGGCCCGTCGACCACGCGCGCGTGGGTGGCCGCTGCGCCACCGGAGACGGGCGGGATCGCGGCGAGCTCGTCGCCGGGCCGCAGGACACGGTCGGCGGCGGCGTACTCGCGGTTGACCGCCAGCACGAGCGGGAGGCCCCGGGCGAGCGGGTCGACCTCGGCGAGGGCGTCGGCGACGGTGGCGCCGTCGGGGAGGTCGAGCTCGAGCGCCGACGTCCCGGCGCGCTCGCGCAGGACGGCGAAGAGGCGGACGCTCACTCTCACGGGGCGGACGGTACCCGCGCGCCGCGGGGACGCACGAGCGACACGGCCACCGCGGCGAGCGCGAGCAGGACGCCGAGCACCGTGCCGACGCCGACGTCCTCCCCGGACACGGGCGCGACGAGGTCGATGACGAGCGCGCCCGCGCTCTGCCCGGCCACCACGGCGAGCGTGAGGCGCAGCGTGCCGAGCGCCCTGACGGTGAGCGCCGCAGTCGTCGCGCTGAAGGCGCCGAGCGCGCCGCCGACCCACAGCCACGGCGAGGTGCCGAAGCCGTCCGGCGGCACCGGGCCCGTGACGACGAGCGCGAGCAAGACGAGCAGCGTCGAGCCGACCGCGAAGTTGATCGTGCCGGCCAACAGCGCCTCCCCCGAGACCTGCTTGAGGTGGCCGTTGGCCGCCTGCTGCACGGCCGTGAGCGCGCCCGCGAGGACGGCGAGGGCGAGCAGCAGCAGCTGTGGATCGCCCGACGAGCCCAGCGCCGACGCGGCCACGGCCGCGACCGCGAGCGCGACGCCGGCCAGCCGCGGCGGCGTCACCGCGGCGCGTCCCGCCGGGCTCAGGCCGGCCGCGTCGGCGGCGAGCGAGCCGGACGTCTGCCCGAGCACGAGCGCGACGGTGAGCAGCGCCACGCCGACCTCGGGCGCGACGGTGGCCGCCGTGACGACGAGCAGCGCCCCGCAGGCCCCGCCGAGGAAGAACCACGGCCGCACCCGCCCGGCGGCGCGGTTCTCCCGCAACGCCGCGCGGCCCCGCCGGCCCGCGCCCGAGGCGGCGAGCAGCACGAGCAAGAGCCCGAAGCCGACGACGTTGTTGATCGCCGCGGCGGTCTGCGCGGAGCCGAGCTCGCCACCGAGGCGGCCGTTGACGTAGGACTGCAGCGAGACGCCCGCGCCCGCCACGAGCGCGATCGCCAGCGCGACGGCCTGGCGCCTCAGGGGACCGCCCCGTCGCGCACCGCGGCCGCGACGACGTCCTGGGCGACCGCGGCGAGGACCGCCGGGTCGACGTCGATCGCGCCCGTGGCCAGGCAGCAGGCGAAGTCGCCGTCCGACGGCGTCGCGGTCGGCTGCACCGCGCGGGCGACCCCGCCCGACGCCGCCCGGGCGACGAGCCACGCCGCGGTGCGGTCGAGCTTCGCGTCGGTGAGCACGCAGACGAGCGTGGTGGCCTCGCGGCCGACCGGCGACGGGGCGCCCTCGCGCAGCAGCTGCGTCGAGGCGACCGGCGTGCCGTCGGCACGGCGCGCGCCCGCGAGCACCCGCCCGTCTCCGCCGACCACGTCGCCGAGCGGGTTGACGACCGCCAGTGCGCCGACGAAGGCCCCGCCGACCTCGTCGGTGGCCCAGCCGATCCCCGTCGGCGCCCACAGCGCCGGATCGCGCTGGAGCTTGCCCGCCGCGCAGCCCGTGCCCGCCCCGAACGCGCCCCGCGCGGGCACACCGCCCACCGCGGCGTCGCACGCGGCCCGGCCCGCGGCGGCGTCGGGACGGGCGTCGGCCGACCCCCGACCGAGGTCGAAGACGACGGCGCCCGGCACGAGCGGCACGCGGATCCCCAGGCCGGTCTCGTGGCCGAGGCCGCGCTCGGCCAGCCAGCCGACGACCCCGTCGGCGGCGGCCAGGCCGAAGGCCGAGCCGCCCGTGAGCAGCAGGCCCTGCACCAGGCGGTCGCCCGAGGTCGGCTGCAGCAGGTCGGACTCGCGCGTGCCGGGACCGCCGCCGCGGACCTCGCCGCCCGCCCGGGCGCCCTGCGGCGCGAGCACCACGGTGCAGCCCGTCAGCCCGACGGGATCGGTCCAGTGGCCGACGAGCAGGCCGTCGGGGAGCGCCCCGGCCTCCGCGCCCACGCGGAGGCTCACGCGAGCTCCGCGGCCGCCTCGCGGAACGCCGCGGCGAAGGCCTCAGCCGCCCCGGGCGCCGTGGTCAGGAAGAGGTTGGGCTCGCAGAGCTCGAGCTCGAGCACCATCGGCTCGCCCGCCGGGCCCTCGACCAGGTCGACCCGCGCGTAGGCCAGCGGCCCGAAGCGCCCGACGGCCCAGGCCACGACCCGCTCCCCGAGCGCCTGCTCGTCCGGCGTGGGCTCGCGGGCGACGATCTCCGGCGCGGCGCCCACGCCGTCGACCGACACCGTCCCGCGCTCGAGCAGCTGCGGCTTGGCCGCCGCGTGGGAGAGCTCGCCGCCCGCGAAGAGCAGCGCGGTCTCGCCGCGCGCGTCCACCGACGTCACGTAGGGCTGGACCATCGCGGTGCGCCCCGAGGCGTGGATCTCGGCGAGCAGCTCGCGGGCGGCCTCGTCGTCGGCGCCCGCGCGGAAGCGCCCCGTCAGGCGCGAGCCGGCCGACACCGACGGCTTGACGACGAGCTCGTCGCCCTCGGCCACCGGCACCTCGAGCGCCTCCCCCGGCGCGAGGAAGCGCGTGGGGATCGTCGGCAGCCCCGCCGCGGCGAGCTCGCCGAGGTAGGCCTTGTCGCTGCTGAAGGCCAGCACCGCCGCGGGGTTGGCCAGGCGTGGCACGGAGCGCGCCCAGGCCAGGAACTCGTCGCGGCGGCGGTCGTAGTCCCAGCACGAGCGCACCACCACGAGGTCGAAGGCGTCCCAGTCCACCGCGGGGTCGTCCCAGACCGCCCACGCCGCGCCGAGCCGCTCGCGCAGCTCGTCCTCCTGGAAGCCCTCGGGCAGCCCCGCCCACGTCGCCAGCGCGATCATCTCGGCCCGAGCCTACGGGCGGCGCGTTGCGGCGGGCGATAACCGCGGACAAGACGTGCAGGTGCCGACCGGCGCGCCGACGAACATGACGCCCGATGCCGGAGCCGCGCACCGAACGGACCCCCGTCGTGCCCCCGTCCGCGGGGGAGATCCGCATCAGCCGTCTCGAGTCCGGGACCACCGTCGCCTGGGAGGGCGACCGCGCACGCGGCACGGTGGAACCCGCGATCTCGGGCGGAGACGTCCCCCCGCACGACCAGCGGCCGCTCGGCGATCGTCCGTCGCTGCCCGTCACGCCGCGGGAGCTGCGCCGGGCGAGCGACGCGCTGGGCGGCCTGCTGCGCCTGCGGGCCGCCACGGCGGCCCCGCGCCGCCCGCGGCGGGCTTGACGCGCCCCGGCGACGGGGAGGTCAGCAGCCATGGCGACCATCGGCTGCTTCATCTCCTCCGAGGAGCAGGGCGCGCACGCCCTCCTCGACCAGGCCCGACGCGCGGAGGCCATCGGGATCGAGCACCTGTGGATCAGCGACCACTTCCACCCCTGGGTCGATGCGCAGGGCGAGTCGACCTTCGTGTGGGGCGTCCTGGGTGCGCTCGGCCAGGTCACCGAGCGCATCCACGTCACCACGGCGGTGACGTGCCCCACCGTCCGGATCCACCCGGCGGTCATCGCCCAGGCCACCGCGACTGCGACGATCCTCCTGGACGGGCGCTTCTCGTTCGGCGTCGGCTCCGGCGAGGCGCTCAACGAGCACATCCTCGGCGACAAGTGGCCCGAGGCCGACGTGCGCCTGGAGATGCTCGAGGAGGCCATCGCGATCATCCGCGAGCTGTGGACGGGCGAGCAGGTGTCCCACGACGGTGACCACTACATCGT
>CAXUES010000150.1:0-7010 GCA_964250185.1 uncultured Solirubrobacteraceae bacterium
CTGCGCGACGTCCAGCCGGGCGAGATGGTGTCCATCTCCGAGGACGGCCTGGAGACCCGGATGGTCGCGCACTCCGACCGCAAGGCCTTCTGCGTCTTCGAGTACATCTACTTCGCGCGGCCGGACTCGCGCATGAACGGCGACGTCCTGCAGGCCGCGCGCGGGCGCATGGGCGAGATCCTCGCCCGCGAGGCCCCGGCGCCGGGCGCCGACCTCGTCATCGCGGTGCCCGACTCCGGCGGGCCGGCGGCCCGCGGCTTTGCGCGCGCGGCAGGGTTGCCGACCGACGACGGGCTCATCAAGAACCGCTACGTCGCGCGGACCTTCATCCAGCCCGGCCAGGAGCTGCGCAAGCACGGCCTGCGGCTGAAGTTCAACCCGCTGCCGGAGATCGTCGGGGGCCGCTCGCTCGTCGTCGTCGACGACTCGATCGTGCGCGGCAACACCACCCGCCAGATCGTGAAGATGCTCAAGGACGCGGGTGCGCGGGAGGTCCACATGCGCATCTCGGCGCCCCCGATCCGCCACGCCTGCCACTACGGCATCGACATGTCCTCGCCCGAGGAGATGATCGCCCACGGGCGCACGGCCGAGGAGGTCGGGGAGGTCCTGGGGACCGACTCGCTGGCCTACCTCTCGCTCGCCGGGGTCTACGAGGCGGTGCGCGGGGAGCCCGGGCGCCACTGCGACGCGTGCTTCACCGGCAACTATCCGCTGGCCGGGTCCGACGAGGCGAACGACAAGTTCGCGCTCGAGCGGTCGCTGCCGCTCGTGCGCGCGTAGGCCGCGCAAAGCGTCGCGCGGCGCCGCTTCGTGCCGTCTTTGCGACGGCTCTGCGCACGGGGTGCACCAGGGCGGCCGTGGCCTCCGAGGCCGTCGCTATGGTCGGCCGCCGGATGCTCCCCGATCCCCACGACGCGCTGCGCGAGCACTTCGGCTTCGACGCCTTCCGCCCGGGCCAGGAGGAGGCCGTGCGGGCGGCCGCGGCCGGTCGCGACGTGCTCGTGGTCATGCCGACGGGCGCCGGCAAGTCGCTGACCTACCAGCTGCCCGCGCTCATGCGCGACGACCTGACGCTCGTCGTCTCGCCGCTCGTCTCGCTCATGCAGGACCAGGTCCAGGCGCTCGAGCGGATCGCGCCCGGCCGCGTCGGGCTCATCAACGCCCAGCAGGACGGGTGGGAGAACGACCGCGTCCTCGAGCGTGCCGTCTCCGGCGAGCTGCGCGTCCTCTACCTCGCGCCCGAGCGGTTCTCCTCGCCCGGCTTCGCGCGTGCCCTCAAGCCCGCGCGCATCGGGCTGTTCGTCGTCGACGAGGCGCACTGCGTCTCGCAGTGGGGCCACGACTTCCGCCCGGACTACTTCCGCCTGGGCGACGCCGCCCACTGGCTGGGAGCCGACTCGATCATCGCCTCCACGGCGACCGCGACGCCCGAGGTGGCGCGCGACATCGTGGAGAAGCTGCGCCTGCGCTCCCCCGTCGAGGTGGCCACGGGCTTCGACCGCCCGAACCTCTCCTTCGGCGTGGTGGAGGCGACGGCCTCGGGCAAGGCGCGCCAGCTCGCCGGCGTCCTGGCCGACCCGGCCGCGCGCCCGGCGATCGTCTACGCCGGCACCCGCCGGGGGGTCGACGACCTCGCAGGCAAGCTGACGTCCACGCTGGGCATCGAGGTCCTCGGCTACCACGCCGGCCTGCCCCGCGGCGAGCGGGCCGAGGCGCAGCGGCGCTTCATGGACGGCGAGGTCGACGTGGTCGTGGCCACCAACGCGTTCGGCATGGGCGTGGACAAGGCCGACGTGCGCACGGTGGTGCACGAGACGGTCCCCTCGTCGCTGGAGGCCTACTACCAGGAGGCCGGCCGCGCGGGCCGTGACGGCGCGCCCGCCAAGGCGTTCCTGCTGGCAGCGGCCAAGGACAAGGGCCTGCACGTCTTCTTCATCAACCGCTCGGAGGTCTCCGACGGCGACGTCTCCCGGGTGGCCACGCGGCTCTTCGACGACGCGGCGGCGGTGGGCAGCGACCGCTACGACGTCGCGCTGGGCGACCTCGGCGACGAGCCGGACGCCACGCGGGGGATCATCGCCGCGCTGCAGCGCGCGGGCGTCGTCCAGCCCGCGCCCGCCCCGGCCGACCGCGTCCGCGGGCGCATCATCGCCGCGTTCGACGCGAGCGCCAAGGGGACGGTGCGCCGCGCCGCGCGCGACGCCCAGGAGGCCCGCTGGACGCAGTACCGGACGATCTGGGCCTTCGTCGAGGGCGAGGGCTGCCGCCGCAAGGCGATCCTCGACCACTTCGGCGATCCCGCCGCGCCGGCGCCCGACCCGGGTGTGCCGTGCTGCGACCGCTGCGACCCGTCGCTGGTCGCGCCGCTGCTGCAGGCCGCCTCGCCGTCCCGGCGCCGCGGTGGCGCGGGCGGCGGCGAGGCGCCGACCGACCTCGACGGCGCGATCCTCGCGACGGTCGCGGCCGCCGAGCCGGGCGTGGGGCGCACGCGCGTCGTGGAGATCCTCCGCGGCGGGCAGTCCAAGCCCATCTTCAAGAACGCCTACGACGGGCTGCCGTCCTACGGCACGTTCGACCACCTCACCGCGGGGCAGGTGCTCGGGCGGGTCGACGAGCTGCTCGGGGAGGGACGGCTGCGCTCGACGGGCGGCGCCTACCCCAAGCTCGAGGTCGGCGGGGCGGGCCCGGGCCAGGCCGAGCTCGCGGCGGCGTGACGACGACGGCGGGGCCGGACGCGGGCGCCGGGGAGCGTCCGCTGCGCGTGGGGGTGCTCGCCTCGGGCGAGGGCACCAACCTCCAGGCGATCCTCGACGCCGTCCACGGGCGCGAGGCGCAGGTCGTCGCCGTGGTGTCCGACAAGCTCGGGGCCCGGGCGCTGGACCGCGCCATGGCGGCCGGCGTGGACACCGCGACGTTCCCGCTGGAGGCCTATCCCGACCGCCCCACCCGCGACGCCGCGATGGACGGCTGGCTCGCGGAGCGTGGCGTGGAGCTCTGCGTGCTGGCGGGCTACATGGCGATCCTCGACGGCGCCTTCGTGCGCGCGTGGGCCGGTCGGCTCATCAACGTCCACCCGTCGCTGCTGCCCGCCTTCGGCGGCATCCGGGCGATCGAGCAGGCCCTGGCCTACGGGGTGAAGGTCGTGGGGGTCACGGTGCACCTCGTCGACGAGGGCGTCGACACGGGGCCGGTGCTCCTGCAGCGCGCCGTGGACCTGCCGAGCGCGCGGACCCCCGAGGAGGTCCGCACGACGCTGCGGCCGGTCGAGCACGCGCTGCTCTGCGAGGCGGTCCGCCGCTTCGCCCGCGGGGAGGTCGTGCGCGACACGACGCACGAGCGGCGCTGGCTCGTCGGCCAGGCGCCGCTGCCCCCCGCGGGGCAGCAGTCGATCGACGTGCCCTAGGCGTCGATCGAGCTCATATCGGGGTAGCGCTCGCCGGCGGTGACGCCGTGCGGGGCGACCTCCTCGATGGCCTTCAGGTCGTCCTCGGTGAGCCTCACCTCGGCCGCGGCCGCGTTCTCCTCCAGGTACTTGACGCGCTTGGTCCCCGGGATCGGGACGACGTCCTCGTCGCGCATGACCCAGGCGAGGGCGAGCTGCCCCGCCGTGATGCCCTTGGCCTTGGCGAGCTCCTCGACGCGGTCCACGAGCTCCAGGTTCTTGGCGAAGTTGTCGCCCTGGAAGCGCGGGTTCTGGCGGCGGAAGTCGTCCTCGTCGAGGTCGTCGATCGAGCGGATCTGCCCGCTGAGGAACCCGCGGCCGAGCGGCGAGTAGGCGACGAAGCCGATGCCGAGCTCGCGGACGGTCGGCAGCACCTCGTCCTCCGGGTCGCGCGTCCACAGCGACAGCTCGGTCTGCAGCGCGGAGATCGGGTGGACGGCGTGGGCGCGGCGGATGGTCGCGGGGCTCGCCTCGGACAGGCCGAGGTAGCGGACCTTGCCCGCCTGGACGAGCTCGGCCATGGCGCCGACGGTCTCCTCGATCGGCACCGACTGGTCTACGCGGTGCTGGTAGTAGAGGTCGATGTGGTCGACGCCGAGGCGCTCCAGCGAGGCGTCGCAGGCCGCGCGCACGTACTCAGGGGAGCCGTTGATGCCCACGCGCGTGCCGTCCTCCTTGCGCTCGTTGCCGAACTTCGTGGCCAGCACGACCTGCTCGCGGCGGTCGGCGATCGCCCGGCCGACGAGCCGCTCGTTCGTGAACGGCCCGTACATGTCGGCGGTGTCGAGGAACGTCACCCCGAGCTCGAGGGCGCGGTGGATCGTGTCGATCGCCTCGCCCTCGTCGGCGGTCCCGTAGAACTCCGACATCCCCATGCACCCGAGGCCCTGCGCGCTGACCTCGAGGCCCTGCTGTCCCAGCTTCTTCGTCTGCATGGCCGGGTGGGTACCCGGCGCGCGGCCGCCTACGACGGGTTGGCCTGCTCCTCTTCGAGCTCGCCGTTGGCGGTGTCGCGTGGGGCGTCGCCCGTCGGACCACCCTCCGGGCGGTGCCCCTCGCCGGCGTCATCGGAGGACCCACCGCCGCTGAGCGTGTCCTCGGCGCCGCCGTGGTCCGGGCCGCCCTCGATGGCGTCGCCGGCCCGCTGGGCCTTGCTCGAGATGCCGTCGCGCTTCTCCTCGGCGTCCTCGATGTGCTCCTGGAGGCCCTCGAGGCGCTCCTCCATCTGGTCGGAGCGGTCGTCGTCGATCGTGTCGGGCATGGGGGTGCGGTTGCCCGCGCGGACCCGCCAATAAGCTCCGGTGCCACATGGCCGAGGAGACCAGCCCGCCTCAGACCCTGACGCAGCCCGGGGAGGTGCGGGTCCGCCGGGCGCTCCTGTCGGTCTCCGACAAGACCGGCCTGGCCGACTTCGCCCGGGGGCTGGCCGACCTGGGGGTCGAGCTCATCTCCACGGGCGGGACCGCGCGCGAGCTCGCCGGCGCCGGGCTCGAGGTCCGCACCGTGGACGAGCTCACGGGCTTCCCCGAGATCATGGACGGGCGCGTCAAGACGCTGCACCCCAAGCTCCACGGCGGCCATCGAGTTCGTCGACCTCGTGTGCGTGAACCTCTACCCGTTCGAGCGGACCGCCCGCCGGCGCGACGCGACCGACGCGGACATCATCGAGGACATCGACATCGGCGGTCCAGCGATGATCCGCGCGTCGGCCAAGAACCACGCCTTCACCGCGATCGTCACGTCGCCCGAGGCCTACGACGCCGTGCTGGAGGAGCTGCGCGACACGGGCGGCTCGCTGTCCATGCCCACGCGCGAGGCCCTCGCGGCGGCCGCGTTCGCCTACACCGCCCGCTACGACACCGCGATCGCGCGCTGGTTCGCCGAGCAGCGCGAGGACTTCCCGCCGCTGCACATCCGCGCCTACGAGAAGGTCACCGACCTGGCCTACGGGGAGAACCCCCACCAGCGCGCGGCCTACTACGAGCTGGTCGGCGCCCGCACGCACCTGCTCTCCAAGGTCCGCCAGCACCACGGCAAGCCGCTGTCCTTCAACAACCTGCTCGACCTCGACGGCGCCCGCGCGCTGCTGCGGGAGTTCCAGGACACCCCGGCCTGCGTGATCGTCAAGCACGGCAACCCGTGCGGCGCAGCGACCGGGGCCGGCGCGCTGGAGGCCTACCAGCGCGCGTTCGCGTGCGACCCGCTCAGCGCCTACGGCGGGGTGATCGTCCTCAACCAGGAGATCGACGAGCCCACCGCGCAGGCGCTGCACGGCCAGTTCATCGAGGTGCTGCTCGCGCCGGGCTACGGCGCCGGCGCCCGCGCGGTGCTCGAGCAGAAGCAGTCCATCCGCGTGCTCGAGGACGAGGAGCGGCGCTCCAGCGACGCGACCGGCCCCGAGGTCCGCCAGGTCCAGGGCGGCCTGCTCGTGCAGGACCGCGACGCCCACCGCGACGAGCGTGACGGCATGGAGGTGCGCACCGAGCGCCAGCCGACCGAGCGGGAGTGGGAGGACCTGCTCGTGGCCTGGCGGGTGGCCAAGCACGTGCGCTCCAACGCGATCGTGCTCGTCAAGGACGGCGCCACCGTCGGCGTCGGCGCGGGGCAGATGAGCCGCGTGGACTCCGTGCGGCTGTCCATCGAGAAGTCGCCGCTGGAGGACCTGAGCGGTGCGGTCCTCGCCTCCGACGCGTTCTTCCCCTTCGCGGACGGTCCGGAGCTCGCCATCGAGGCGGGCGTGCGGGCGGTCATCCAGCCCGGCGGGTCGATCCGCGACGACGAGGTCATCGCGGCGGCCGACGCGGCCGGCGTGGCGATGGTCCTCACCCACCGCCGCCACTTCCGCCACTAGCAGGTGGATCGCTGGCGTCCGGCGCGCGGGGCAGGATGCCTCATCCGGTGAGCACCCCCGCCAGGAGACAGACGACCCCGCCCCTGCGCCCCTGGCAGGAGCGCGCCATGGCCGAGATGGACCGCTGGAACGGCGGCTCCTTCCTGATCTCGGCGGCGCCCGGCGCCGGCAAGACGCGTCCCGCGATCGAGCAGGCGCGGCGCCTGCTCGCCGCGGGCGAGGTCGACCGGATCGTGCTCGTCTGCCCGACGACGCCGCTCACGCGCCAGTGGGCGGCGGCGGCCGGGCGCCTCGGGCTGCACCTCGCGCCCGACGCCGAGTCCCCGCGCCCGCCGCGGGACTTCCACGGCGTCGCGGTGACCTACGCGCGCATCGCCTCCCAGCCGCTGCTGTGGGCGCGCGCGGCGACCCAGCGGACGCTCGTCATCGCCGACGAGGCCCACCACCTCGGCGAGGAGCTCGCGTGGGGCAAGGGCTTCACGCAGGCCTTCGGGAACGCCAAGCGCTGGCTGCTGCTCTCCGGGACGCCCTTCCGCTCGGACGCCTCGGCGATCCCGGGCGTGCTGTACGACCGCGACGGCGAGTGCGTCCCGGACGTCTCCTACACCTACGCCGACGCGGTCCGCGACCACGTCTGCCGGCCCGTCGCCTTCCTGACCTACGACGGCACGCTGTCGTGGCGCTCGGGCGACGACGTCATCGAGGCGGGGTTCG